>JBIOEK010000111.1:0-9554 GCA_044445925.1 Hyphomicrobiales bacterium | reverse complement strand
CACATGGGCGTCGGTCTCGCCGATATCGTTCTGGATCGTGAGCCGTTGGCCTGTCCGGATCGCGGTCGTGGCGAGCCCGGGATGGTCGAACTTCAGTTTCCTTGTCGATTCGAGCCCCCGCATGAAAGCCTCGACCGCAGGCCCGTCCTGCGGCAGCAGGCCATAGACATAGGCACCCGCCAGGACCGCCTGCGCATGGGCGGCCGACAGGCGGTTCAGTGCCTTGTGGAGATCCATCACCAGATGATGCAGGCTGTCGCCGGCGCTCCGCGAGAGCCCGGTCAGCCGGGCGATCTGCGACAGCTCGAATGTGTCAGAGGCCTCCGGCGGAGCCTCGCCCTTGAGGGCCGACAGGCGATCAAGGGCCGCGTCGCCCGCAACCGCGTCCCCAGCTCTGACGGCCCGTGCCATGGCTTCGACATCGTCCCAGATCGCGCCTGCGAGGCCGCCGAGGCCCGGCGCAGTGAGGCGCTCGCCGGACAGCAGGCTGGCGCGATGGACGAGGGCTTCCATGGCCATGGGGTCGAGACCGGCAGCGCGGCATTCTTGTGCGAGCTCGAAGGGCTCGGCCTTGGGATCGCCTGCATGGTGCCCCGCGGCCTGAAGGACGCTGAGACGGGCCTTCACCCGGTCATTGGCGGCAAGTCCATCGTGGATGAGCGACGGCAGCAGAATGTCGGTCTGGCCAAGCCGCTCGATGATCTTGGATTTCATGCGTCGCGCCTCTTCGGGTCAAGAGGCAGTAGGGCATGGCGGAAGAGCGGGTTGTTTGAGCTAGGTCATTCATAATCCTGTCATAAAACCGCGGAGACGCGACCTCACGCTCCGGATTTCCCTTCGCTTCGATCGAGGATGGAAGGGGCGCGCCACCCCGCGGCGGGCCCGGTCAGCCCGCCGCCGTGAACATGCACTCCGATTGCGCGTCCTCCACAACCGCCGGCATCCCGCTCAGAACGGCGAATCCGGGAAATAGTACTCCTTGGCATTGTCCTTGGTGATCAGCGGCGCACCGACGATGTAGGTGCCGCGAACCGGCACCTGATTGTAGAACTGCGCGGCCGTCAGCTCCATCGCGGTGCCGATCATCGCCGGCGGATAGAGCACGTCGACGGGGATCATCTTGTCGCCGTCCATGACGCGCTTGACCATGTCCTTCATGCCGGCACCGCCGATCACGAACTTGATGTCGTCGCGCTTCGACTGCTTGATGGCTTCGAGCACGCCGACGGCGATGTCGTCGTCCTGGGCCCAGACGGCGTCGATCTTCTTGTACTTCGCCAGGAAGTCTTGCATCACCTTGAAGCCGTCATCGCGGTTCCAATTGGCGAATTGCTTGTCGAGCACCTTGATCTTCGAACCTGCGATGGCGTCCTCGAAGGCTTTCACGCGCTGATCGTCGATGACCGTGGGAATGCCGCGCAGAACGACGATGTCGCCGCCGCTCGGCAGGGCCTTCTTCATGTATTCGGCCGAGATGCGTCCGAGCTCGGGATTGTTGCCGGCGACATAGATGTCCTGGAAGGAGGCATCCTTGAGGCCGCGGTCGACGACGGTGACGAAGATGCCCTTGGCCTTGACGCTGCCGACCGAGGAAGTGAGCTCGTCGGAGTTCTGCGGCAGCACGACGAGAGCGTCGATCTTCTGCGACACGAAGTCCTCGAGCGCATTCGCCTGACTCGCGCCGTCGGGCGAGGTCTTCACGATGATGCGAAGCCCCGGATGCTGCTTCTCGAGCAGGACCTTCATGCGTTCGGCGTGGAAGACGACGCCGCCCGTCCACCCGTGATCGGCGGCCGGTATCGAGACCCCGATCGTCACTTTTCTGTCCTGGGCATGAGCCCCCGCGGAGGCGATGAGGGCAAGCCCCACCACCGATCCGAGCAATGTGCGTTTCATCTGCATTTCCTCCGACGGCAGCCTTTGTACGGCATGGCCCCTCACCGCGATCTCGCCAGGCTGCGTTGCACGAGCATCGCGACGATGATGATGGCGCCCTGCACGGCGCCGATGAGGTATTCGCTCACGAGGTCCGAGAGCACCATGATGTTGCCGACCATCTCAAGGATGATCGCGCCCGCGATGGTGCCGAAGACGCGCCCCGTCCCGCCGCGCAGCGCCGTGCCGCCGATCACCACGGCGGTGATCGCCTGCAGCTCCCAGAGCAGCCCTGTCGTCGGCGTCGCCGAGCCGAGGCGCGGCACGTAGACGATGACGGCGAGCCCCACGCACAACCCCTGGATCACATAGGTGAGAACGCGCACCCGCTTGATGGCGAGGCCGGAATAGCGCGCCACCTCCTCGCTCGAGCCGATCGCGGTTACGCGCCGGCCGAACGGCGTCTTGTAGAGCACGACCGCCGCGATGACGGCGACGCCGACGAACACCAGGACAGGCACGGGTATGCCGACGACCGCGCCGAAATAGGCTGGGCGGTAGAGCTCGCGCAGCGTCGCGCTCTTCATGGGGATGGAGCCGCCCTGCGCCAGATAGGTGATCAGCGCGCGGAAGATGCCCATGGTGCCGAGCGTCACGATGAAGGGCTCGATGCGGCCGAAGGCGACGATCAGGCCGTTGCCGAGGCCGCAGAGGCCGCCGAGCGCGAGAGCCAGCACCATGCCGGCGGCGAGCGTGCCGTAGGAGGCGTCCGGCCCGGCGCGATTGAGGAACAGGATGGTCACCCCGGCGACGAAGGCCGCCATCGAGCCGACCGAGAGATCGAGCCCTCCGCCCGAGATGACGAAGGTGGCGCCGACCGCGATGATGGCAATGAAGGCCGAGCGGGCGACCACGTTCGAGACGTTCTCGAGGGTGAGGAAATCGATATTGACGGCGGTCCCCAGCGCCATCAGCAAGGCGAGCGCGATATAGGGGGAGAGGGAGCGCCAGTCGAAGGCGAGGGGACGGCGCGGCGACGTCTCATGGGGCCTGATCACGGCTTGCGTCACCGCACCGCCTCCGCCTCGCGAGGCTCCGCGGCGACGCCCGTCGCCAGCGCCACGATCTCGTCCTCGGTCGCGCCCTCTCCCTCGAGCTCGCCGACGATGCGGCCCTCGCGCATCACCAAGATGCGGTGGCAGAGCCCGATCAGCTCCTGCATCTCTGAGGAGATGACGATCACCGACTTGCCCTTTGCGGCAAGCGCGGCGATGAAGCGGTAGATCTCGGCTTTGGTGCCGATGTCGATGCCGCGCGTCGGCTCGTCGAAGACGATGATCCGCGGCGAAAGCTGCATCATCTTGGCGAGGAGCAGCTTCTGCTGGTTGCCGCCCGAGAGCTCGCCGGCGCGCAGATTGCGCCTTCCGACGCGAATGTCGAACTCCGAGATCGCCCGGTCGAGCGCCTCTTCCTCGCGACCGGCATCGATGAGCGGCCCCGAGCGATAGCGGTCGAGCGCGGCGAGCGTCAGGTTCACCTTCAGGCTCTGCTGCAGCAACACGCCCTTGCCCTTGCGGTCCTCGCTTAGATAGACGACGCCCGCCTGCATCGCGTCGCGCACATCCGAGATCTCGACGGGCTCGCCGTCGACCCTGATCTCTCCCTGCGCCCGCGGAGAAAGCCCGAGCGTTGCCTCGAGGAGCTCCGTGCGCCCGGCGCCGATCAATCCGGCAAAGCCCAGGATCTCGCCTTGCCGCAGCGCGAAGCTCTGCGGGGCGGCCGCGCCGGGCAGGCGGATATCCTTCGCCTCGAGCGCGATCGCCGCTTCCGGGGAGGGCGCGCGCGCCGGATAGAGCTTCGACATCTCGCGCCCGACCATCAGGCGCGCCATGTCGAGGGGCTCGAGATCGCTTGCCGCGTAGGTGCCGACCTTCAGCCCGTCGCGCAGCACTGTGATCTCGTCGGCGATCGCCTTCACCTCGTGCAGTCGATGGGAGATGTAGAGCACCGCCGCGCCATGGCGAGTCAGGCGCGAAATGACGCCAAACAGCATCTCGGCATCGACCGGCGTGAGCGCCGCAGTCGGCTCGTCGAAGATCACCAGGCGATGCGGCACGAGCAGCGCACGCGCGATCTGCACGAGCTGGCGGCTCGCGACCGAAAGCCCGCGCACCTTGGCATCGGGATCGAGGCGCGTGCCGAGCTGGGCGAGCCTGGCTCGGGCCTCGCCGCGCATGCGCTTGTCGTCGGCGAAGGGGCCGCGCCGCAGCTCGCGCCCGAGGAAGATGTTCTGCGCGATGGTGAGATCGTCGGCGAGCAGGATCTCCTGATGGATCAGCACGATGCCGGCGGCTTCCGCGGCGCTGGAATCGGCGAAGCGCCGCTCGGCCCCGTCCATGACAAGCCGTCCGGCGCTCGGCTGCAGATGGCCGCCGATGATCTTCATCAGCGTCGATTTCCCCGCGCCGTTCTCGCCGATCACCGCATGCACCTTGCCGGCCTCGATGGCGAGCGAGACATCCTTCAAGACCTCGACCGGCCCGAAAGATTTCGAGATCCGCTCGGCGGCAAGGAGCGTCATCGGCGGTCTAACGCTCACAGGGCAATCCAGGCCGCGCCGCTCCTCGACGAGGCCACCGCGGCCTCGATGAAGGCGACGCCTTTGACGCCGTCCTCGACGGTCGGGAACAGCACCTCGGCCGGCGGCTTCTTGCCTGCACGCGCGGCGAAGATCGCCTGCGCCACCTCGGAATAGATGGTGGCGAAGCCTTCGAGATAGCCTTCCGGCGGGCGGGTGGGAAGGCGGGCCCCCCCCGCCCCACCGGCCCCGGCGCCGGGGCCGCTGCGGCCGATGGTCTGCGGCGGCCGGCCGAAGGGCGAGTAGGTGAGGTAGTTCGGGTCGGTTTGCCGCCAGGAGAGGCCGGCTTTCTCGCCATAGATGCGGATCGCGAGGTCGTTCTCGTTTCCCGGAGCGACCTGGCTCGCCCAAAGCGAGCCGCGTGCCCCGCCCACGTAGCGCAGCATGATCTGGACATTGTCGTCGAGCGCCCGGCCGGGAACGAAGGTCGTGAGCTCCGCCGCAAGCTTTTCTACCTCGAGGCCGCAGATGAAGTCGGCGAGGTTATAGGCATGCGTGCCGATATCGCCGATGCAGCCGCCGGCGCCCGAACGGGCGGGATCGGTGCGCCATTCGGCCTGCTTCTGGCCCGTGGCCTCGAGGCGCTCGGTCAGCCAGTCCTGCGCATATTCGACCTGCACGACGCGGATCGTGCCGAGCTCGCCGCCGCGCACCATCTCACGCGCCTGACGCACCATCGGATACCCGGTGTAGTTGTGGGTCAGCGCGAAGATGCGTCCGGACCGCTCGACGCTCGCCTGCAGCGACTTCGCCTCGGCGAGCGTCGTGGTCAGCGGCTTGTCGCAAATCACATGGATGCCGGCCTCCAGGAAGAGGCGGGCAGCCGGCGCGTGCACATGGTTCGGCGTGACGATGGAGACGGCCTCGATGCCGTCCTCACGTTTCGCCTCTGCTGCGGCCATGGCGGCGAAATCGGCATAGATGCGCTGCGGCGCGAGGCCCAGCGCCTCGCCGGATCGGCGCGCCTTCTCGGGCGTCGAGGCGAGCGCGCCGGCGACCAATTCGTAGTGGTCGTCGAGTCGCGCCGCCATGCGATGCACGGCGCCGATGAAGGCCCCCTCGCCGCCGCCCACCATGCCGAGCCTGATGCGCTTGCTTGCGCCTGCGG
Organism: Hyphomicrobiales bacterium; assembly: GCA_044445925.1. GTDB lineage: Bacteria > Pseudomonadota > Alphaproteobacteria > Rhizobiales > Beijerinckiaceae > GAS188. The sequence goes on along the minus strand of JBIOEK010000111.1, from coordinate 3,933 downwards.
CCTTGCCGCCCTCGATGGTCATGACCGTCTCCGCACCCTTATCGTCCCGTACAAAGCTCGCATTCGCTCACTCGGCCCCATCGCTCGTCCCCGCGAAAGAGCGTGTGAAGAAATCTCAAGGAATCCTGAGCGGACAAGCGCAAGACAACCACGCAGCTAGATCCCCAGCATGCGCTTGATCTTGCCCTGATCGGCCGCACCGCCGGCGAAGTCGTCGAAGGCCTTCTCGGTGACGCGGATGATGTGCGAGGCAATGAAGGGAGCGCCTTCCCGCGCACCGTCCTCGGGATGCTTCAGGCAACATTCCCATTCGAGCACCGCCCAGGAGCCGTAGCCGTGTTGCGCCATCTTCGAGAACACGGCGCCGAAATCGACCTGCCCGTCGCCGAGCGAGCGGAAGCGCCCCGCCCGATCGATCCAGGGTTGATATCCCGAATAGACACCCTGACGGCCATCGGGGTTGAACTCCGCATCCTTCACATGGAAGGCCCTGATGCGCTCGCGGTAGATGTCGATGAAGGCGAGATAGTCGAGCTGTTGCAGCACGAAATGCGACGGATCGTAGTTGATGGCGCAGCGAGCGTGGTTCTTCACCTTGGCGAGAAACATCTCGAAGGTCGCGCCATCGAAGATGTCCTCTCCGGGATGGATCTCGTAGCAGACGTCGCAGCCAGCCTCGTCGAAAGCGTCGAGGATGGGCGTCCAGCGCCGGGCGAGCTCGTCGAAGGCCGTGTCGGTGAGCCCGGGCGGACGCTGCGGCCAAGGATAGAGGAAGGGCCAAGCCAGCGCGCCCGGAAAGGTGACATGCGCGGCCAGTCCCAGATGCTTCGAGGCTTTAGCGGCTGCCAGGAGCTGCGCCACCGCCCAGGCCTGGCGATCCTTGGGCTTGCCCTGAACGGCGGCGGGGGCGAAGGCGTCGAAAGCCTCGTCGAAGGCAGGATGCACTGCAACGAGCTGGCCCTGGAGGTGGGTCGACAGTTCCGTGATCGCCAGGCCATGCTGGCGCGCCACGCCGGCGATCTCGTCGCAATAGGCCTTCGAGGACGCGGCCTTCCCGAGATCGAACAGACGCCCATCCCAAGTCGGGATCTGCACACCGAGATAGCCGAGGGAGGATGCCCAGCGGCAAATCGCGTCGAAGGAGTTGAACGGCGCCTCATCTCCCGCGAACTGCGCCAGAAAGATCGCCGGCCCTTTGATGGTCGCGGGCATTGGGTTTTCCTCCAAGATTTCGGCCCCCTTTTCGAGGCTCAGGCATCGCTCATGGCTCTTGCGAACCGGACAGCCCCCGAAGGGATGTCCAATTCGGATGCTAATGCAAGAATGGCCCGGGCGCCAAGGTTCGAGACAATGGCTGGCATGTCGGCTTGCGGCCGCGTCCGGGTGCATGGGCCTTGGCTGCGTGGAAAAGGGGCGCGGCTTCGTCTGGCGTTAATATCGATCGCGGAAAACGGTCGCAAATCAGGGTCTTCGCTGCTATTGACGGGCATCCCGAAGATGTCGGGACGAGATTGCAGCGATCCGATGCCATGAACCCTAACGATCCGACCGCGACGACGGCGCAGCCCGGCTGCGCATCACAAGATGGCGGGGCGATGCCGCTCGAGGCGCATGCCTGCGCGGGGAGCGCCGCCGCTGCCGTCGCGCCAGCGCCGCGAACCAAGGTCGAGGCGGGCAGGCTCATCGAACTCTTGGCGAACCGCGGCTTCGCTCGGGTCGAGCCGCCGGTGCTACAGCCGCTCGAGCCCTTTCTCGATCTTTCGGGTGAGGATTTGCGCCGCCGCATGTTCGTGACCGTCGACGCAAACGGGCATGAGCTGTGCCTGCGGCCCGAATACACGATTCCCGTCTCGCGCCTGCACCTTGCTCGTCCGGATGCCCCGTCATCGGCGGCCTATGCCTATCTTGGCCCCGTGTTTCGCTTCCGGCAGGGCGAGACGGGCGAATTCGCGCAGGCTGGCATCGAGGATTTCGGGCGCGAGGATCGCGCGGCGGCGGATGCCGAGATCCTCGATGTGGCGCTCGAAGCCCTGAACGAGTTGGGGGCCGGAGCCATCAGCACCGTGATCGGCGATGTCGGCCTGTTCACGTCGCTCGTCGCGGCGATGCGGCTCTCGGGCTCGATCGCGAGGCGGCTCAAGCGCGGCTATGCCGCCGGCAAGACCGGGGCGCGCGCGCTCGGCACGCTCTCCTCGCCAGGTCCCGCCGAGATCCGCCATGCGGGCTTGCTCGCGGCGCTGCAGGGCCAGGACCCGGCCGCGGCACAGCTGTTCGTCGAGGACATCTTGAAGATCGCCGGCATCTCGACGCTCGGCGGCCGTTCGGCCAACCAGATCGCGGCGCGCTTTCTCGAGCAGGCGTCGAGCGAGCCATCCGGCCTGTCTTCCGAACAGGTCGAGATGTTCGAGCGCTTTCTCGCCATCGCGGGCCATCCGGACGATGTGGCCGATGCGCTGCGCGCCTTCGCTGACGACACGAGGCTCGATCTCGCCTCCGCCATCGACAGGCTCGAGATCCGCACCGGCTTCATGGAAGCGCGCGGCATCGATCTCGCAAGCCTGCGCCACGCGACCGCCTTCGGCCGCAATCTCGATTATTATACGGGCTTCGTCTTCGAGATCAGGAATGCGGGCCGCCCCGACTCAAAGCCGCTCGTGGGCGGCGGGCGCTATGACGGGCTGCTGCGCCGGCTCGGCGCCGCAAGCGACGTGCCGGCCGTCGGCTGCTCGATCTGGCTCGACCGCATCGTCGCGGACGAAGCGGCAGCGTGCGTGCCATGAGCGGCAAGCTGGTCGTCGCGGTTCCCTCCAAGGGCCGGCTGCAAGAGAGAGCCAACGCCTTCTTCGCGCGCGCCGGTTTGCGGCTGCGCCAAGAGGGCGGCGCGCGCGATTATCGCGGCGCCTTCGAAGGCGTCGAGAATGTCGAGATCCTGTTCCTCTCGGCCTCCGAGATCGTGGCGCAGCTCGCGGCAGGCAGCGCCCATCTCGGCGTCACCGGCGAGGACCTGGTGCGCGAGACGGTCGCCGATGCCGACCGCAAGCTCCTTCTCCTCGCCCCGCTGGGCTTCGGCAACGCCGATGTCGTGGTCGCCGTGCCGCGCGCCTGGATCGACGTGCGCTCGATGGCCGATCTCGACGATGTGGCGGCGGCGCTGCGCGCCAGGAGCGGCCAGCGCATGCGGGTCGCCACCAAATACGTGAACCTGACGCGGCGCTTCTTCGGCGAGCACGGGCTTGCCGATTACCGCATCGTCGAAAGCGCCGGAGCCACCGAAGGCGCGCCGGCCTCGGGCGCCGCCGAGATCATCGTCGACATCACCACGACCGGAGCGACGCTCGCGGCAAATGCGCTGAAGACGCTCGACGACGGCACCATCCTCGAGAGCGAGGCGCAGCTCGTCGCGGCGCTCACGGCCCCCTGGAGCGCGGAGAACCGCGAGGCGGCGCGCTCCCTCCTGCAACGCATCACGGCCGAGGAGGCGGGCCGCGGGCTGCGCGAGATCAGGACCGATATGCCGGTGGGCGCCGGCGCGGCCTTCGCCGAGGTGCCGGCGGAATTTTGGGCCGAGCCCCATGAAGGCGGCAACGGCGCGCCCTTGCGCTACTTCGTGGGCCGCGAGGAAGCGCACGGCTTTTGCGACTGGCTGATCGGGCGAGGCGCGACGACCGTCACCGTCCAGGAGCTCGACTTCGTCTACACCTCATCGAATGCGCTATGGGAGAAGCTCAAGACGGGGCTCGACGGGTAGGAAGGCGGCATGGCTCAATGCGCGGGCGCGCCTGAGAGGCTGACTGAAAAATAAGTTGGGTGATTTCAATCGGTTGTGATTCCGTTGGGTTGCGAAGCTCAATGGAGGTCACAATGGCTTGGACTGAAATCACCCGTGAACAGTATCGGCGCGAGGCCTTGCGCTACGCAAGCGATCTTACCGAT
>JBIOEK010000110.1:0-9586 GCA_044445925.1 Hyphomicrobiales bacterium | reverse complement strand
GTCCTCACGAAGTTCCGCATCATCCAGCAAATCAGTGCAGGCTTCGTCACCAGCACGAATGCATGCTGCGTTATGCGTCTCGGGGCGGAGGACGCGACGAGCAGTTTCGAGATGGGCTCCTATTTCCGCGAATTTCGGATTCACTGCCTTAGCCGCGATCGACGCCGGCCTGCCCGGCAGCGCCGCGCGACTGAAGCGCCACGTCGATATCGGCTTCCCGAATGAGCTTCGTCATCCGGCGGTGCCAACCGATGTCGCGCCACATGCCGACGAATTGCGGGCCGCAGAAATTGCTGGTCGCGATGCCCGTCCATCGTCCCGTCGCCGCCGCTTGGCGGACCCCCAATTCGCAAATCTCCTTGATCCAGTCCCATTCGAGCTGCGGCCAGTCCTTGTAATGAATCAGCGCCCAGCATTCGGTGGTGATCAAGGGCAGGCCGACGGCGCGCGACCAGGCGGCGGTCTTGTCGATGAGCCCGGTGAGGCGCTCGTCGTAATAGGCCTTGCGCGCCAGATATTCCTGCTTGCCGGCCTCGACGACCCGCTGGAACGAGTCGGTCTTCGAGCTGTAGCCGATGCGGGCGTAGTAATCGCTCGTCCCCGAGGCTGCCATCCAGATATGGGGCTCGAGAACGCCGAAGGACGACACGTCGGCCTTGGCCCAGCGTTCGGCTTGCGAGTAGAACGAGAAGGTGTAGTCGAGCTGCGGATAGGCGCTCTTCAAGGGAGCGATCGCTGCATTCATCCAGGCCGCAAGCTCAGGCGAATCGAGCGGCATCTCCGGTGCATCCTGGGTCCGGTAGAGGAAGACCGCCCATTTGGGCCAGGGGAATTCGTTGCACAGGTCTACATAACAGATGCTGTCGAGGAGCCCGGCCTTGTCGATATGGCGCAAGGTCGTAAGCCACTGCACCGCCTGGTCTTGAGGCGTCTTGATCCGGCCGCGCACATTCTCCGCATCCTCCTTGTACCAGGTCGAGAGGCCGACCATGACCTTGCGGTCTCGGCATTTGCCGATGAATTCCAGGAGCTCGGGCAGGATGCGAATGCGCACTGGCGCGGGCGTGCCCCAGGTGCCGTGCTGGCCGCAGGAATGGACGAGCCATTCCTTGCCCGGATCGGACGCGACGAGATGCGGATAGGCGTCGATCCGCACCGCATCATAGCCGCGCTCGACAAGCTCATCGAGCGCGACATCCCAATCTTCGTAGCCGGCACCCGTCCAGCGGCGTTCGATCCAGGAGAAATCCCACATGGTGATGGCCAGCGGGTGTTTCGGACGGAACGGCATTTCGGCGCCTCCTCGAAAGCTTGACGGGATGAGGGTGGAAAGATCAGCGGCGAGCGCGAGCGAGTTCCCGCTCGGCCTCGCCGAGAAGCTGAAGCATGGCGGCTCCGGCGGCTTTCGGGTCGCGCGTCTCGATGGCCTTGCACACCGCGTGATGCAAGGCGAGGCCGCGGGCGGGATCGATCAACGAGCGGCTCTGCAGCGAGAACGACAAGTCGAGCACGGTCATCACCACCTCGCCGAGTGCGCCGACGAATCGATTGTGGGTGGCGGCGAACAGCGCCCGATGGAACTGCTTGTCGGCCAAGTAATAGGCCATCCGATCGCCGCGGTTGCGCGCCATCGTGTCGAATGCGTCACCAATCGCTGCGGTCGACTGCCGGTCCGCGGCAGTCGCTGCCAGCATCGCGACTTGCGGCTCGAGCACCCTGCGAAATTCGACGAGCTCGCGCGCCATGTTCTCGTTCAAAGGGGCGGCGCCGAGCCATTTGAGTACCTCGGGATCAAGGAAGTTCCAGGACGCGACGGCGCTGACGCTGGTGCCGACCTTCTGGCGCGATTCGATCAGGCCCTTGGAGCTGAGGACGCGCAACGCCTCGCGCAGCGTCGGGCGGCTGACGCCCAGCGTCGCCAGAAGCTCGCTCTCATGGGGAAGCGGCGACCCCGGCGGCCATTCGCCTGACACGATGCGCTGGCCGAGAGCTTCGACCAGCATGGGCTGCATGCGCGATACGCGCGCCAGCGGCGTCGCGGGCAAGGCGAGCGGCAGCCGCCGCGCCGCCACAGCGCGCACCTCGAGCTGCTTGCCGCCGCCCATCTTCTTTGTAGAAACCGGCATGGCTTGGCTCACACGATCATGCGCGTCAGATCCTCGACGCTGGTCTGGGAGCGCTCGACATCGGCGATCTTCTCGCCGCGCGCCATCACCACGACGCGATCGGAGATCGGGTAGACGTGGTGCAGGTTGTGGGAAATGAAGATGCTGCTGATGCCCTGCTCGCGCAGCTGAACGACGAACTCCAGCACCTTGTTCGTCTCCTTGACCGAAAGATGGTTGGTCGGTTCGTCGAGGATCAGCATCTTCGAGCGGAAGTGGATGGCGCGCGCGATGGCAACGCCTTGCCGCTCGCCGCCGGACAGCTCCTCGACCGGCGTCTCTGGTGAACGCAAATGCAGATCGACTTTGGCCAGCGCCTCGACGGCGATGCGGCCCATCGCGCCCCGATCGAGAAAGCCCATGCCGAAAAGGCTCGGCCCGGCCACCAGTTCACGCCCGATGAAGATGTTGCGCGCGATGCTCATGGCTGGGACCATCGCCGTGTATTGGTAGATGGTCTCGATGCCGGCCTTCATGGAATCGCGCGGCGAGCGCATGCGGACCGGCTGCCCTTCGACGAAAATACGACCCTGATCAGCTTGATGCGCGCCGGACAGGATCTTGATGAGCGTCGACTTGCCGGCGCCATTGTCGCCGACCAGGCCGACGATCTCAGGCCCACGGCCGAATTCGACGCTGACATCCTTCAGCGCCAGGACACCGCCGTACCATTTGCCGAGATGCTCGCAACGCACGAAGGGCGTCATGCGTGCCTCCGCAGCTTCAGGGCATAGCGGCGCACGGCACCGTTGAGGATGACGGATGCGACCGTCAGAAGGCCGAGGGCGAACTTGAACCAGTTCGCGTCGATCCGCGACATCACGAGGCCGTTGTCGATGAAGCGGATGAGCAAGGTGCCGATCAAGGCGCCGGCCACGGAGCCGATGCCGCCTGCGAGCGCCACGCCCCCGATGACCGCCGCCGCGATCGCCTGCAGCTCGATGCCCTCGCCGGCCGAAGGCAAGGGCGACTCGATGCGCAGTGTCTGGACGATGCCGGCAAAGCCCGCGAGCAGCGAGCACAGCATGAAGCAACCGATCTTCACCTTGCCGACCGGGATACCCATGTCGCGCGCCGCTTGCACTTGCCCGCCCGTCGCGAATATCCAATTGCCGATATTGGTGCGATGGAGGACGAGCGCGAGCACGAGCGCGATGCCGAGGAACCAGATGAGCGAGGCGCGGAAATAGCCGAAATTGGCGACGAAGACCTGGACCGGCACGCCGTCAGGAAAAGGCGGCGGGAAGCCGCCGCTGATGATGACCGTAAGGCTGCGGACTGCGAACAATGCGCCGAGCGTGGTGATGAAGGAGGGGATGGCGAAGCGCAGCGTGATCCAGCCATTGACAAAGCCGACCGCAACGGCCCCGATCAGCCCGAGCAGCACGGAGACCCCGAACGGCACGCCCGCCGCGATCGCCAGGATGACGATCATCGGCGACAGCGCGAATACCGAGCCGACCGAGAGGTCGAACTCACCCGAGATGATCAGGATGGCGATGCCGAGCGTCACCAATCCGAGTTCCGGCGTGATGGTAAGTATGTTCTGCAGATTGCGCGGGTTGAAGAAGGCCGGCGACATTGCCGAGAAGCCGGCGCAGACGACGAGCATGATCACGAAGCCGGTGATCTCCGGCGTCCCGGCGAGACGCCCGAGGATGGATTCGCGAGACGACAGGCGGGAAACCGCACCGGCCTGATGGGCTGCCGTCATCAGCGCACGCCCCTCTTCGACAGCTCGATGATGGCATCGACCTCCGAGGGCTGCACGACAGCGCGGCCGGTATTCACGTCCCAGGCAGAAAGCTTGAAATTGTTCATAAGGTTGAACTGGATGATCGGCAGGTAGCCCTGGAGATAGGGCTGCTGGTCGATCTGGAACTGGATATAGCCCGTCTTCATCTCGTTCATGGCCGCCGGCACGAGATCGAAACCGCCGATCAGGATCTTGCCGGGCGGGATGCCTTGACCGCGCAGCGTCGTGGCGACGCCCGTATGCCAGTAGCCGATGTCGAGATAACCGGTGGTCTGCGGGTTGGCGCCGAGGTAGGCCATCACCCGGCTGGTCGCCTGGGCTAGGTCGGTCGTCGAATCGAGCTTGTGGTAGGTGATGGCCCGATTGGGATTGGCCTTCTTGTAATCCTCGATGAAGCGCAGGATGCCGGAGGCGCGCTGCTCGGCCCAGGTCTGTCCGGGCGCCGATACGCCGATCAGGAGATGTACCGGGCCTTCGGCGGGAAAGCGCGTCGACATCGCCTTGGCGAGGTCATAGCCGGCCTGCTCGAGGTCTTGCCCGACGAAGGCCTGGCGCTGGTTGCCATTACCCTTGTCGGGCACGTCGACATTTGCCGCGATGACCGAAATGCCCTGGGCGCGCGCTTCCGCCACCGCGTCGTTGAACAGCCGAGGATTCGGCAAGGTCACGACGATGCCGTCGGGCTTCTGCACGATGGCGGCCTGCAGATTGGTCAGTTCCTCGTCGAGATTGCCGCGCGTCTGGATGAACAGCATCTGGCAACGCGCTTTCACCAGCGCGCAGGCATCGTCCATGCCGATCTTCACGCTTTGCCAGAACGGCGTGCCGGGCTGCGCGTGCGTGACATAGATATAGTTCCTCTGTTCCTGCGCCTTGGCGGGCGCGGTCACGATCGCGGCCGTTCCCAGGATAGCGAACGCCAGAGCGGCGGGTGCGGATCGACGGAGCATGTGAGCTTCCTCCCATGGAGATCGCGGTTGTCAATCGGGGGCGATCGGCATATTGTAATATAATATATTTTTTACGTCGGAGCCGCCCCGTTGGCAAGCCCGTCATCGAGCTCTACCGCCATTTGCATCCTCGAGGCCCGCGACGTGGTGGGCGAGAGCCTCCTCTGGTCGATGGCCGAGCGCGCGCTCTACTGGGTCGATATCTGCGGCCGGCGCATCCATCGCCTCGAGCTCGATGGCTGCCGGCATCAGATCTGGCCCTGCCCCGAATTCCCGACCTCGATCGCCTTGCGAGCCAGGGGCGGAGCCTTGGTCGGATTGACGCATTCGGTGGCGCTCTGGGATTTCGGGGAGCGCTTCGAAAGCTTTGCGACACCTGAGCCGGGCTGCCCCGACAACAGGCTGAACGAAGGGCGCGTCGATCCGCAGGGCCGTTTCTGGGTCGGCACGATGCAGACAAATCTCGAAATGGATGGCTCGCCCAAGGCGATGACCCGCTCCTGCGGGGCGATCTATCGTATCGGCGCCGACGGCCGCATTGAGACGATGACAGCGCCCGATTTCGGCATCACCAACGGCTTCGCCTGGACCGACGATGGTCGGTTCATCGCCGCCGACACCCTGAAGAATGAGTTCTACGCCTATGGTTGCGACGCGGTCGCCGGCCTTTCGGCCGAGCGACAGGCCTTCGGCTCCCCCTTCCCTCGTGGTCTGCCCGACGGGTCCTGCCTCGATGCGGATGGCTTCGTCTGGAATTGCCGCGTCGCTGGCGGCGGCTGCGTGGTGCGATTCGCGCCGGGCGGCGCCGTTGATCGCGTCATCGACTTGCCCTGTAGCTCGCCGACGAGCTGCGCCTTCGGTGGCAAGGATCTCGGCACGCTGTTCGTCACCTCGGCGCGCCTCGCTATGACGCCCGAGCACCTGGCGCAGAACCCCCTGGAGGGCGGATTGTTCGCCCTCGATCCGGGCGTCAAGGGCCGGACGGAGCCGGCATTCGCCGGATGATCATCCTCTCTCGGAAGGCGGCGCGCTCATGAAGATCACCGGCCTCGAGACGATCCGCGTCGAGGAATTCCCGAACATCCTGTGGGTCCGCGTCCATACGGATGCGGGTCTTTCCGGCCTGGGCGAGACCTTCTTCATGGCGAAGACGGTCGAGGCTTATATGCATGAAGTGGTGGCACGGAAAGTGATCGGTCGCGACCCCTTGGCGATCGACCGCATCGCGCGCGATCTCGTCGGCTATCTCGGCTTTCGTTCGACCGGCGCCGAGATGCGCGGCAACTCCGCGCTCGACATCGCGCTCTGGGATCTTTGGGGGCGCTATACGAACCAGCCGATCGCACAACTGCTCGGCGGCTTCACCAGGCCCTCGATCCGCACCTATAATACCTGCGCTGGCACATCCTATATGCGTGAGGCAAAAGGGCAGGAAACCGGCAATTACGGGCGCGGCGACACCAGGAGCTTCAACGATCGCGCCGCCTCCCTCACGCGCAGCGGCGAGCTCGCCGCGGAGCTCCTGTCGGAGGGCATCACGGCGATGAAGATCTGGCCCTTCGACATGGCCGCCGAGGCCTCGAACGGCCAGTATATTTCCCGCCCCGATCTCAAATCCGCCTTGCGGCCCTTCGAAGAGATCCGCAAGGCGGTCGGCGATCGCATGGACATCCTGGTGGAGTTCCACTCCATGTGGCAGCTTTTGCCGGCCATCAGCATCGCCAAGGCGCTCGCGCCCTATGACACCTTCTGGCACGAAGACCCGATCCGCATGGACAGCCTGGCAAGCCTCAAGCGCTATGCGGAGGCGTCGCCCGCGCCCATTTGCGCCTCGGAGACGCTTGGCTCTCGCTTTGCCTTCCGCGACCTTCTGGAGACGGGCGCGGCCGGCGTCATCATGCTCGACCTGTCCTGGTGCGGCGGCTTGAGCGAAGCCCGCAAGATCGCCTCCATGGCCGAGACCTGGCATCTGCCCGTGGCGCCACATGACTGCACCGGGCCGGTGGTGCTTTGCGCCTCGACGCATTTGTCGCTCAATGCAACGAACGCGCTCATGCAGGAATCCGTGCGCGCCTATTATCGGACCTGGTACCGCGACCTCGTGACCAGCCTGCCCATCGTGGCGGACGGGCAGATCACGGTCCCGCAAGGGCCAGGCCTCGGCCTCGAGCTCGCGCCCGATCTCGACCAGAAGTTTACGGTATCCCGGCAAACGACCAGCGCGGAGGATCTGTCATGACCAGGGCCGCGCCCGGCCACGCGCCGCTGCAAGGCAAGACTGTTCTCCTGACCGGCGCGCTCGGTACGCTCGGCCGCGCCCAGGCCGAAACGCTCGGCGCCGCGGGTGCGAGGATGAAGCTGCTTGATCTGCCGACCGCGACCGACGGCGAGGCTTTCGCCCGCGAGACGTCGCGGCGCACGGGTTGCGAGGCGCAATATCTCGGCTGCGACCTCAACGATCTCGCGAGCGCGAAGCAAGCCGTCGAGCGGCTTGCCGCCGATTGCGGCGGCATCGACATCCTCATCAACAACGCCGCGCTCATCATTAACCTGCCCTTCGAGGAGGTCTCGCTCGCCGATTACGAAGATCAGATCCGCGTGAATTCCTCCGCCGCCTTCGCGCTCGCCCAGGCAGTCGCGCCGGCCATGAAGGCCAAAGCCTATGGCAAGATCATCAATTTCTGCTCGATCACGCTGAATGGGAAATGGGACGGCTATGTGCCTTATGTCGCATCCAAGGGCGCGATGCTCGGGCTGACGAAGTCGCTGGCGCGCGAATTGGGGCCGTTCGGTGTGCGCGTCAATGCGATCTCGCCAGGGGCGGTGGTATCGGACGCAGAGCACCGCGTCTTCGGCGACCGGCTCGAGGCCTATGAGCGGTGGGTGATCGAGAACCAGTCGATCAAGACGCGCATCGCGGCAGGCGACATCGCGCAAACCGTCCTGTTCCTGGCCTCGCCCGCCTCGGACATGATCTCGGGCCACAACCTCGCTATCGACGCTGGCTGGTGAACCGCGTTATTTCGGGCGGCTCGCCGTGGGCGGCAGTTTGCAAGTCTGCCGACCTCAACGGCGTCCCGCTTCATGATCTGCGCCATTGGCTCGCCGGTTTCGATGCGGGTGCTTCGCTCGGCCTGCCGATCATTGGCAAGCTGCTTGGTCACTCAGAGCCTTCGACTACCATCGCGGCGCATCTCGACGCCGACCCGATGCGGCGCGCGGTTGAAACGATCGGCGCGACGATTTCAGCCGCCAAGGAAGCAAAAGCAAACGTTGTGTCTATAAGCCATGCGAAACGGCAACAACGGTCGCTCGCTGTTGAACGACCGGTTTCGACGGTTATCGCTGCCGTTATCATTTTCTTACGACTTCTGACTTATTGGCCATAGGGTTGGGGGATATTCCTAGGGGCATTCCGTCTCACCAGGAGATCTTGATGACTCGTCCCTCACTCGCCGTCGCTTTTATTTCGCTCATCATGATCGGCTCGGGCGCCAGCGCCGCAACCTTGAGCGTCCATGGCTCGACCACGGTCGCCGCTACCGTGCTCGTTCCGCATAAGGCCGACATCGAGAGCGCCTCGGGAGTGACCCTCGATATCGTGGGCAACGGCTCCGGCCGCGGCCTCGTCGATCTCGTCGGCGGCAAGGCGAATATGGCGATGATCTCGGCCCCGCTTGCGGAAGAAGCCTCCAAGCTCAACGAGAAGACGCCGGGCGCGATCGACGCAGGCAAGATGCACGTCGATCTGATCGGCGAGGCCCAGGTCGTGTTCGTCGTCCATCCGTCCAACAGCGTCAAGTCGCTGACGCTGGCGCAGATCTCGGACATCCTTTCCGGCAAGGTCAAGAAATGGAGCGAGGTGGGCGGCGCCGACCAGCCCATCGTCGTCGTGGCCGCGACCGCAGGCGACGGGGTGCGCGCCACCGCGGAAGGCAAATTGCTCGGGGGCGCGTCCATCAAGGCGCAACTTCGCGAGCTGCCCAATGCGTTGCAAATCGGTCAGGTCGTGGCGCAGCTGCCGCCGGCCATCGGCGTCATGGCCAAAGTATCGGTGGGACAGGGTGTCGCCGTCATCCAGACCGACAAGACCGTGGGTCAACCCTTGTTCCTGGTGACCATGGGCGAGGCCAATGCCGACGCCGCGAAGGTGATTGCGGCAGCTACCGCGGCCGCGGCGAAGTAGCCCGGGGCCGCGGCCTGCTAGCCGCCTGAAGCCGCAGGAGGCCTCGCAAATGAAGCGTTTGCGCAGCATTTCGGCCAAGCTCTATTTTCTGGTCGCATTATCGGCGCTTTCGCTCGCTGCCGTGGTCGGCACGGCGATCCCGGCCGCCAATGAAATGAGCGCCGCGGGCGCCCGTCTCTACCAGACCGGCGTCCTGAGCAAAGGTCGGGCCGAGCGCATCGCGATCCTTTGGGAGCGCGCGCTGGGACAGGTGACGCGCGTTCCGGCCGAGCTCGACCTGGAGAAGCAGAAGCAATATCAAGCCGCGTTCGCGGCGGGGCTGGCCGAGATCCGCACGACGCTCGCAGCCGATCGGCAAGGCGCCGATCCAGCCGCCACGATGATCCTCGCCGATATCGATGCGAGCCTCGCCAAGGCCGAGAGCATGGCCGGGGATGTGTTCCGGCTGGCGGCAGACTTCGTCCAGGATCAAGCGGTCGCCAGCATCAACGGTCCTTTCGCTGAGGCGGAGGCGAAGGTCAGTCAGGGC
>JBIOEK010000109.1:0-9648 GCA_044445925.1 Hyphomicrobiales bacterium | reverse complement strand
CTCAAACATGCTGGCCGCCATTGATGTGCAATTCGGCCCCGTTCACATAGGAGCTCGCATCGGTACATAGGAGTAGATGGCCTTGGCGACCTCATCGGGCTGGCCGAGCCGGCGCAGCGGGATCTGCTCGATCAGCTGCTCGGTTCCCGGCGACAGGATGGAGGTATCGATCTCGCCCGGCGAGATGGCGTTGACGCGCACGCCGAGCGGGCCGAAATCGGCGGCCATCTCGCGGGTCAGCGCCTTGAGCGCGGCCTTGGAGGTGCCATAGGCAGAGCCTGCGAAAGGATGCACGCGCGAGCCGGCGATCGAGGAAACGTTGACGACCGACCCCTTTGCTGCTTGCAGCTCCTGCGCGAGGCCGCGCGCCAAGAGCATCGGCGCGAAAAAGTTCACCTGGAACACCGCCTGCCAATCCTCGAGCGAAGTATCGAGCGTGCCGAGCCGCGCACCGCCCGGCTTCTTCGGCGAGATGGCGGCGTTGTTGACGAGGGCGTCGAGCCTGCCCATGGGCAGGCGCTGCCTGATCTCCTCGATCATGGCCCGCGTGTTGGCGGCGTCCCCGAGATCGATCTGGACGTGATCCTCCGGCCCCATCTCCCAGGGGCAATTCTCGCCCGGAAAGGGGTGGCGCGAGCAGGTGATGACCCGCCAGCCCGCGGCGGCAAAGCGCTTCACCGTCGCATGCCCGATACCGCGCGATGCGCCGGTGAGCAGGAGCACCCTGCGGTCGTTCTCGCGTGTCGCCATGTTCCATGCCGCTCCACTGCCGGCCGCAAGCTTATACGAGTTCGTAAGGCCGCGTGACCAGAATTCAGGGATAAAGGCGCTGGCGGCTCCACGGCTTGCCTTCGGCGCCTCGCTCGAATTGGACGCGATCATGCAGCCGGAAGGCGCCGTCCTGCCAGAACTCGATCGATAGCGGCGTGATGCGGAAACCCGACCAATGCGCCGGGCGCGGCACGATGCCATCCGCATGGCGCTCGGCGAGCGCCTTGACGCGGGCTTCGAGCGTCGCCCTCGAGTCGAGCGGCCGCGACTGATCGGAGGCGCAGGCGCCGAGCCGCGACTGCAGCGGGCGGGAGCCGAAATAGAGATCGGCCTCCGCCTCGCTGACGCGCGATACGGGGCCGCGCAGGCGCACCTGGCGGCGCAGGCTCTTCCAGTGGAAGAGGGCGGCAGCCTTCGGCTGGGCCAGCAATTGGCCTCCCTTGGCGCTCTCGAAATTCGTGTAGAACACGAAGCCCCTGGCATCATGGCCCTTCAGCAGGATCATGCGCACATCGGGCAGACCCGTCGCGTCGACCGAGGCGAGCGCCATCGCGGTCGGATCGTTGGGCTCGCGCTCCTCGGCTTCGTTCAGCCAATCGGCAAAGAGCGCGAAGGGATCCTCGCGCAGCGTGAAATCATTGCTCATCGTCAGGGATTCTCGATTGCAGCATGGGGAGCTGGTAGCACGTGAAGAGGGCGGGTGGCGAATGGCATGGGGCGAATGGCGAGCAGCGAGCAGCGAATGGAAAGGTGGGGGACAGGGTCAAGCGGCTACGCCCCGCGGCCACTCACTTCTCTCCAATCGCCACTCACTTCCCGCTACTCGCCCTTCAGCAATCCTTCGATAGCTGCCGCCACGGCAAACAGGCGTCGATCCGAGCCGTTGCGGCCGACGAGCTGCAGGCCGGCTGGCAGGCCGCCGGTCGGCATCGGCAGCGAGATGGCGCATAGATCGAAGAAGTTGACGAAAGCCGTGTTGCGCAGCCCACGTGCATTATGGGCGAAGAAGGCTTCATTATTGGCATTTGCCTCGGCGATGGTCGGCGCGACATCGGGGGTCGTCGGAAGGATCAAGGCGTCGAATTCGGCGGTCTCGGCGTCGAGCGCCGCGATCAGGCGCAGCCGCTCTCTCGCCAGGTGCACGTAGTCGACAGCCGCCATGCTCCGTGCCGGTTCGATGCGCTGCCAGACGCGCTGGTCGAAATCCGCCTTGCGCGTATCGAAATAGGCACTGTGGACGTAAAGGCCCTCGACCGGGGAGAAGCTGCATTTGGCCATGGCGGCCTGCATCTCGGATAGGCGCGAGGTGCGGAACTCGCTAAGCCGCGCCCCGGCGGCGGAGAGACGTTTCCCCATCGCCTCGAACGCCTTGCCGACCGTCGCATCGAGCTCGTCGAGGAGAGGGCCCATGAGGATGCCGAGACGCAGCCCTGCAAGGCTCGAGGGCGCGAGGGCCGAAGGTTCCTCGCCCGCGAGCACCGCATGAGCAAGAGCGCAATCGGCGACCGTCCTCGCCAGGGGCCCGACGGAATCGAGCGTATAGGACAGCGGCAGGGCGCCGTCCTACGGCACGAGGCGCGCGGTCGGCTTGTAGCCGACGACGCCGCAGAAGCTCGCCGGGATGCGGCAGGAGCCGCCGGTATCGGTGCCGATGGCGATGTCGCAGAACCCGTCGGCCGCGGAGACGGCAGCGCCGGATGAGGAGCCGCCCGGCACGCGCGCCCGGTCCGCCGGATTGCCGGGCGTGCCGTAATGCGGATTGATGCCCATCGCCGAGAAGGCGAACTCGGTCATGTTGGTCTTGGCGACGATGACGGCGCCGGCAGCCCTCAGCCTGCGCAGGATCGGGGCGTCCTCGGTCGCCGGCGGGAAGCCCGCCCTGATCTTCGAGCCGGCGCGGGTCGGCTCGCCCTTGACGTCGAACAGATCCTTAATCGTCACGATGCGGCCATCGAGCGCGCCGAGCTCGCGGCCAAAGCGATTGCGCCCATCGGCGGCATCGGCCGCTCCCCGCGCCTCTTGCGCATAGACCGTCAGGCAAGCCCGCGCGCCTTCGCCTTTCGGATCACTGATGCGCTCGAGCGCGGCTTCGAGCCGCTCGCGATGGGAGTTCTTCGTCATGCGACCTCGCTTCTTGGCTTTTGCGGCATGGGTTGCGCCCGTCCCATCGCGGCTTCGACCTCCGCGCGCCTGGGAATCGGCGCGACCGCGCCGAAGCCTTGCGTCGACAGCGCCGCGGCGACCGCGGCATAACGACCGGCCGCGAAGGGATCGCGCGTCGCGAGATATTCGGCGAGGAATGCCCCGTCGAAACAATCGCCAGCCCCGGTCGCGTCGACGGGATCGACGACGATCGAGGGCAGGCGCTTGCGCTCCTGCGGCGTTGCGACGAGGGCGCCCTCGCGGCCGAGCGTCAGGGCCACGATCTTGGCGCCGAGCCGCAGGTAGAAATCGGCGATGGCGTCGGGATCGCGAAGACCCGTGAGCTCGATCGCATCGTCGAGGCCGGGCCTTGCGATGTCGCACAGCGCCATGGCGGCGTGGATGATGGCGCGCGCCCGCGGCAACGGCCAGAGCTTCAGGCGCAGATTGCTGTCGTAGGAAATGAGCACGCCCGCGGCGCGCGCCGCCTCGATCGCGGCGAAGACGGCGTCGCAAGCCGAAGTCGAGATCGCCTGGCTGATACCAGAGACGTGCAGCGCCTTGGCCCGCCTGATGAGCTCCAAGGGGAGGTCGCCGGCCTTGAGCCCGCTGGCGGCCGATCCCGCCCGCACATAGGAGAAGACATGGCCGCCGGCGCCATGGGAGACGAAGTAGATGCCGGTCATGGCGTCCGCGTCGATGCGCACCGAGCTCGCATCGATGCCCTCGCGCGACCAAAGCTCAAGGAAGGCACGGCCCGCCTCGTCGTCGCCAAGGGCAGTCACATAGCCGACCGAAGCACCCTGGCGGGCCGCAGCGATCGCGGCATTCGAGGTGTCGCCGCCGAAGCCGAACAGATAGCCGCCATCGCCGCGCGTCGCATTGAACTCGGCGAGCGGCTCTCCGATGCACAGGATGTCGATGGACACGCCAGTCTCGCGCCTTTGCTGGAGCTTGCTTGGATCGGGTCTCCGTGGAAGCCCGGCAGGCAGTCTTGCTTGTCGCTACTCGCGGGGCGGCCGCGCGCCGATCAACGACCAGATCGCCGGGAACAGCGCCGCCGTGAGCGCGGCCTTGATGGTGTCGCCGAGGAGGAACGGCACCACGCCCTTCGACCAGGCGGCGGGGGCGCCGAGGCCATGGCGGCCAGCTCCCATCCTCGCCGCGAAGGCGAGCCAAAGGAAGCCGCAGGCGAGGATGATCGCGGCGGCGAATAATGTCGAGGGCAAGGTCGCCGAGAAGCTGCGATCGAGCTTCGCCTCGGCGATCAGGCCCATGAACATGGCCGCTGGAATGAAGCCGACGAGAAATCCGCCGGTGGGGCCGAGCAGATAGGCGGGGCCGGCGATCAAGGGCGGCGTGCCGGTAAAGACCGGCAGCCCGCCCATGCCGCAGACGAGATAGGCGATGACCGAGATCGCCGAAAGCCTCACGCCATAAGCAGCGCCGAGGCTCAGGACCGCGAAGCTCTGCAATGTCATCGGCACCGGAAGGTAAGGCACGCTGATCTTGGCCGTGAGCGTCAGCAGCGTCACTCCCGCCAGGCACAGAGCTGCATCGCGCATGAGGCGTGAGCCGCTATCGACCAGGCTGGGCTCGCTCGCCTTGTCGACAGCTTCGCCCCGGCGCGGCCAGATCGCGCCAGCCAACGTGTCCTCGATCTCCGTGCCGCTCATGCTCATGCTCCCTCTGGCCCGCTTTGCCGCGCCCTCTCCTCGACCTATATGACCCTGATCGCCGCGCCTCAAGGGCAGCGACAGGGAAAACCATGCAAGACCAGAATGCCTCCATTGCCGCTCGAGGCGAAACCCCCGAGAACCCTCCCGAAGCTCGGCTCACGCGCCTGTCGCCGCTGCTCCGGCGCGTCATCGCCGACAATGGCAGCCCCTTCACCTTCACCGGCACCTGCAGCTACATCATCGGGCAGGGGAAGGTGGCGATCCTCGATCCGGGCCCGGCCGGCAAGGAGGAGCATATCGAGGCGCTGCTCGATGCCGTCCGCGGCGAGACGGTCAGCCATATCGTCGTGACCCATACGCATCGCGACCATTCGCCGGCGGCGCGGGCGCTCAAGGCGGCGACCGGCGCGCCGATCGTCGGTTGCGGGCCCCATCGCCCGGCGCGCCCGAGGCCGGTCGAGGAGGCGGACCGTCTCGATGCGGGCGGCGACCGCGAGCACGTGCCGGACCTCGAGATGGAGGACGGCGATACCGTCGCCGGACCGGGCTGGACACTCTCGGCCGTGGCGACGCCTGGCCATACGGCCAATCATCTCGCCTTCACATTGCGGGAGGAGAACGCGCTGC
Source organism: Hyphomicrobiales bacterium (assembly GCA_044445925.1). Lineage (GTDB taxonomy): Bacteria > Pseudomonadota > Alphaproteobacteria > Rhizobiales > Beijerinckiaceae > GAS188. The sequence continues at coordinate 4,429 of JBIOEK010000109.1, read as the reverse complement.
TGTCGGGCGATCACGTCATGGCCTGGTCGACGACCATCATAGCCCCCCCGGACGGCTCGATGGCGGACTACATGGCCTCGCTGCAGCATCTGCTCGGCTTCGAGCACGCGATCTATTGGCCAGGCCATGGAGGTCCGGTGCGCGAGCCGGCGCGCTATGTGCGCGGCCTCGCCTCGCATCGCCGCCAGCGCGAGCGCATGATCCTCGAGGCGGTGAAGGGTGGCGCGCAAGGCATCGAGGCGATCGTCGAAAAAGCCTATCCGGGCATCGCGCCGGCGCTTGCGGGCGCCGCTGGCCTGTCGAGCCTCGCCCATCTCGAATGGCTCGTCGAGCAGGGTTCGGTGGTCTCAGACAAGGACGAGGTTTCGTTTTCGGCGCGCTATCGCCCCGCGTGACCGGACTTGCCGGAGGCAAGCGCCTCGACCCGGTCGAGATAGGCCGAGATATCTGAATCCCTGCCGTGCAGCAGCGACCAGGGTTGTCGAGCGATGAGGCGAACATCGATGTTGACCCCGTCCTCGGTCTGGATCAGGCGCACGATGGCGTCGCTCGGCCAGCGGATCAAGAGGCTCGGCACGGTGGCTGCGAAACGCGCCTGCTCGTGGAGGGGCGGGCGCGGATATTCGACGCTCGTCACATGCCAGGAATTCATGCCGGCTGCGCGCAGCGAGAGCGTCAGGGCCTCGTCCATCGTCTGGTCGAGCAGGAGCGGAGGAATGGCCTTGGGGGCTCCGGCATCGGTCGTGGTCGCGGCCATGGGCGCGTGGGCGCCGCCGGCGAGCTGAGCAAGGGGCTGGAGCGGTTGGGGCGGGTTGCTGGTATCGGTAGTCAGGTCGAGAGCTTGCGGGCCCAGCACGTCGCGCAGGCACATGCCGAGCGGATAGGCGAGGAGCGCAAGGCCGAGCGTGAGCCCGGACAACGCGCTCCTGACGCCGCGCGCGCCGCTGCGCCAGGTCGCCGAGAAGCCGATGACGGCAAAGAGCACGGCGACCAGGGCGAGCACTCCGCAGGCGACGACCGCGGTGAGAGACTCGAAAGGCTGCAAGCGCTGGAGCCAAGCGAGGAGCAGGACGAGGGCGAGCGACAGCCATGCGAAGAGTCCGATCCGCCGGCTCCACAAGGCGGCGCGCGAATAGGGTTCCTCGATCAGCAGGCGGCGCATGGCGCGTTGGTCTCGTGAAGGGATGCCGGAGCCTGACTTACGGGAAGCGCCGCGAAACGCAAAGCAGGGGACAGGCCCGCTTCGGCCTGGCTTTCCGACGAGCTCACCCTGGCGCTATGATGATTGGCGCCGGCGAGGTCGAGGGAAGGTCAGCGCTTGGGTCAAGGACGCAAATCCGCTTCCATCTGGGGACTGACCGGATCGGCCGAATTGGAGGTCGCGCGCGGCGACGCCTCGATGATCCCGTTCGTCATGGCGACCGAGCGAACAGCCGGATGAGCTGATCATGGCGCTCCTGCGACCCGAATGGGAGGCGACACGCACAGAGGCGCGCCCGCTCGGCTGAGAGCTTGCCCGAGCGCCCTGCCTATTCGGCCCGCGCCGTCGCCCCTTCCGCGGTCGGCAGGACGTGGTTCTGGAAGCGGTCGCGCAGCGCCGTCTTGAGGATCTTGCCGGTCGCCGTGTGCGGGATCTCCGCGACGATCACCATATCGTCGGGCATCCACCATTTGGCGATCTTGCCTTGCATGAAGGCGAGAACGCTCTCCTTGGTGGGCGTGCGGTCCTTCTTCGGCACGATGACGAGGAGCGGCCGCTCATCCCATTTCGGATGGCGCACGCCGATCACCGCGGCCTCCGCCACATCGGGATGCCCGATGGCGATGTTTTCGATGTCGATCGAGGAAATCCACTCGCCGCCGGACTTGATGACATCCTTCGAGCGGTCGACGATCTGCATGTAGCCGAGCGGATCGACGGTCGCGACATCGCCGGTATCGAAGAAGCCCTGCTCGTCGAGGATCTTGCCGCCTTCGCCCTTGAAGTAGGACGCGGCGACGGCGGGCCCCTTCACCTTGAGGCGGCCGAAGGCCTTCCCGTCCCAAGGAAGCTCCTTGTTGTCGTCATCGGTGATCTTCAGCTCGACGCCGAAGGGAGGATGACCCTGCTTCATCTTCAGGTCGTATCTTGCTTCGTCGTCGAGGCCCTTGGTCTCGGGCTTGAGCGAGCAGAAGGTGCCGAGCGGGCTCATCTCGGTCATGCCCCAGGCATGGATGACGTCGACACCGAAGCGCTCGCCGAAGGCCTTGGTCATGGCGCGCGGGCAGGCCGAGCCGCCGATGATCACGCGTTCGAGCAGCGGCAATTTGAGCTGGTTGGCGTCGAGATATTGCAGCAGCATCAGCCAGACGGTCGGCACCGCCGCCGAGAAGGTGACCTTCTTCGTATCGAGCAGCTCGTAGATGCTCGCCCCGTCGAGCTTCGGACCCGGAAGGACGAGGCTCGCCCCCGTCATCGGCGCCGAGAAGGCGAGCGACCAGGAATTGGCGTGGAACATCGGCACGACCATCAAGGCGACGTCGCGCGAGGAGATGTGGAAATTGTCCGACATGCAGGCGATGAGCGAATGCAGCACGTTGGAGCGGTGGCTGTAGACCACGCCCTTTGGATCGCCCGTGGTGCCGGAGGTGTAGCACATGCCGCAAGCCGCGTTCTCGTCGACTTCCACCCAGGAGAAACCGCCGCCGGCAGTAGCGATCCAATCCTCATAGGCGACCGCGCCCTTGAGCTCTGTCTTGGGCATATGCTCCTTGTCGGTGAGGATGATGTAGCGCTCGACGGTCGGCAGTCTCGCGGCAATCTTCTCGACGAGCGGCACGAAGGTGAGGTCGACGAAGAGGAGACGATCCTCGGCATGGTTGACGATGTAGACGATCTGGTCCTCGAACAGGCGCGGGTTGACGGTGTGATAGACGGCGCCCGCGCCCATGATGCCGTACCAGCATTCGAGATGCCTCGCCGTGTTCCAGGCGAGCGTCGCTGCCCGGTCGCCCGGTTTGATGCCGCAGGCAACCAGGAGCTCCGACACCTTGAGCGCGCGATTGCGCAGCTCGGCATAGCTCGTCTCGACGATCGGTCCTTCAACGGAGCGCGAGATCACGCGGCGCTCGGGATGCTGCCTGGCCGCGTAATCGATGATCTTGTGGGCAAGAAGCGGCCAGTCCTGCATCAATCCGAGCATCGCTACTCCTCCCATTTGCGCCCAGGCGGGCCTTTCGCCCGCTTATCTAGCGACGGTGCGAGCCAAGATACTAGCAAATTGATTGTCCGGCAAAAATGCGCGGATGGTTCCTTTCGTCGAGAGGCACGGACCGGCGGGAAACCTCGGCGCCATCTCGCGGTGACCATCGCATTGCTCACCGCGTTGCGGCTTCCTATGGTGGGAGAGGCGGGTCGGCCGATTCCCGGCTCAGGAGAGTTTCGATGAAGATCATTGCTTCCGTCGTGGTGGCCGCAACCTTGCTCACCGCGACCATCGAGTTGGCGCGGGCCGCCTCCTGCCGGGCCGAGCTCGGCGCCGTGAAGTCCGCCACCGTGGTCGATCGCTGCACCGAGGTGTCGCCGGCGACCCATCCGCCCTGCAATGCCGACAATCCCTGCGCGCTGATCATCAGCGAGATCAAGCGTGGCTGCGGCCTGTTCGCCAAGGACAGCACGCCGGGGGCGCCGGCTTATTGCCGGAATTATTGACGAGGTGACTACGGGCTCGGCGGCGCACGAAGCCTTCCGTGTCTGGCTGCGGTTCCTCAGACTCGACCAGCGCCTGCGCGTGCAGATGGGACGCTGCCTGCGCGAGGTCGGGTTGTCGATCCCCCAATTCGACGTGCTATCGGCGTTGAGCGAGAGCTCGGGCATCACCCAGGGGCAATTGGCCCAGCGGCTCTTCGTCACCAAGAGCAATGTGTCCGGGCTGATCGATCGGCTGGTGGAGGCAAAGCTCGTCGAGCGCCGCCGCGGCGCCCAGGACCGGCGCTCGCACGCCCTCATCCTGACCGCCGAAGGCGAGCGCCTCGCCGCCGCCGGGTTCGCGGTGCAAAAATCCTTTGTCGACAATACGTTGGGGCAGCTCGCGCCGGACGATCTGGCGGCGCTCCATGCGCTGCTCGGCCGCTGGCGGGACGCCGCGCGTGAAGCCGGCGAGCGGGCCGGGCAGGCAAGCGAGCCGGCCGAAAACGCTGGCCGGATGCTTCGCGAGGGTTAACCTGCCATTTACCAAAGCGAGGGAGGCTCGGATCTTGGCCACCGTCGCGTCGAGATGCCGCCACGTTCCCAGGCAATGACGGGTCGCCAAGGGTGGACTGCCAAGACTGGACTGCAAAGGCTGGACTGCCAAAGCGCCAGCTTGGTTCGCCGGCGCCCGGCACCAAACTGAATCGAGACTCTCCGATGCAACAGACGAATAGATCTCCCCGTCCTTCGAACCAGCGT
>JBIOEK010000108.1:0-9676 GCA_044445925.1 Hyphomicrobiales bacterium | reverse complement strand
CTGCAAGCCGTTTGAGCTTCGACGTTTGAGCTTTACCGAGCGCGCTGCCTGATGGCTGCGCCTCGCTGATTAGCCTTTCGATCGCCGGCCCCGTCGCTGCAAGGCGCGGGGCCGTTGCGTTTTTGGGGATCAAGGCATCAGCGCCTTGATCCAGCCGAGGCCTTCCGCCGTCGTGCTGCGCGGCTTGTATTCGCAGCCCACATAGCCCTTCCAGCCCAGCCGATCGATCGCCGCGAGGATGGTGCGATGGTTCAGCTCGCCGGCATCCGGCTCCGAGCGGCCGGGCACGCCCGATATCTGGATGTGCCCGATGCGGGGCAGGTAGGTCTCGAGCCTGGCCAGGATATCGCCTTCCATGATTTGCGCATGGTAGGTGTCGAACATCATCTTGAGATGCGGTGAGGCGAAGCGCTCGGCGAACGCGAAGGCGTCCTGCGAGCGCGACAGGAAATAGCCCGGCCGGTCTCGGGTGTTGAGCCCCTCGATGACGAGCATGACGCCGGCCTTTTCAGCCATGCGGATGCCGGCCTCCATATTGCGCAGGAAGGCGACCTCGGCATCGGCCCGCGCGATGCCGTCGATGACGCCCGACAGCACATGGATATGGGCCGCGCCCACCGCCGTCGCATAGGCGAGCGCCTCGCCGAGATTGGCGGCGAACGCGGCTTCGAGCCCGGGGAGCGCCGCAAGCCCGATGCGGCCGCCCATCTCCTCGCCGCCGGAGGTGTTGATGCCGATGAAAGCAAGGCCAAGCTCATCGGCGCGGCGGCGGGTCTCGGCGGCGGGCGCTTCCGGGACCGCGCATTCGACGGCCGGAAAGCCCGCCTGTTTCGCGGCCGCGAGGCGCTCCAGAAAAGGCAGCTCCTGCCACAGGAAGGCGAGATGGGCCGAAAGGCGGGGCATGGTCGGTTCCTTGCGAAGTTCGCGTCCCGCCATCTTCGTCAATATCAGCGTCAGCCGGCAAGCCTGCTCGCGAGGAACGCTGTCCGGGCCTATCCTTCCCGCGCATGGCGGGCCAGCGCTTCGAGCGGCCGTGCTCAAGGCTCACCTTCCGCAACTGCCGGATAATCCACGCCGATGAGGCATAGCCCCGCAGCCGGCGCCATGGGTCCGCAGCGCGACCGGTCGCGGGCCTCGAGCGCCGAGCGGACATCGGCGAGCGTCCAGCGCCCGCCGCCCGCCCTCTCGAGCGTGCCGACCATGGAGCGCACCTGATGATGCAGGAAGGAGCGTGCCGAGGCGTGGATCACGACCTCCTCGGCCTGCCGGCCGACATCGAGCCGGTCGAGCGTCTTCACCGGGCTTCGCGCCTGGCAATCGGCGGCGCGGAAGGTGGTGAAGTCATGACGCCCGACCAGGAGCTGCGCCGCCTCGTGCATCACATCGGCGTCGACGGGGCGAGGCACATGCCAGACGCGTCCGGCCTCGAGGGCGGGTGGGGCGCGCCGGTTGAGGATGCGATAGCGGTAATGGCGCCTGATCGCGGAGGTGCGCGCATCGAAGCCGTCGCTCGCGGGCTCCGCCGCAAGCACGCTGATCGGGTGCGGACGCAGATGCGCGTTCAATGCGTCGCGCAAGGTATCGGCGCGCCACTCCTTGGCAAGGTCGACATGCGCCACCTGATGCGATGCATGCACGCCGGCGTCCGTCCTGCCTGCGGCGCGCACCCGCAACGTCTCGCCGGTCAGGCGCGCCAGAGCGGCCTCCAGGCGATCCTGCACCGTGCGGCCATTCGCCTGCGCCTGCCAGCCATCGAAAGGCCCGCCGTCATATTCGAGGATGAGCTTGTAGCGGGGCATCGATCGTTTGGCGGGTCCGAAAGGCTCGGGCGCCCTTCAGGGGCTGAGCGCAATCGCGGAGAGGTGGCGTCCATAATCCTTTTCGCGCCGATGCGTCATGCGCCGGAAGCTGAAGAACAGGGCTTCGTCCCCATAGGTGCAGCGGCGAAGATCGTCGATCGCCGCCACGCCTGCCGCCGTGAGGCGCTTGCCGATATAGGCCGGCAGATCGAACATGAAATGCCCCTGCCGCTGCGAAGGCCGGAAGCACCCGGAGCTCGCCTCGTCCGCCTCGCGGAAGCGCGCCTCGAATTCCGGACCGACCTCGTAGGTTGGCTGCGAGATCATCGGGCCGAGGGCGACATTGATGCGCTCGCGCCTGGCGCCCTGCCTTTCCATCGCCGCGAGCGTGGCTTCGATGACGCCGGTCAGCGCGCCCTTCCAGCCCGCATGCGCGGCTCCGACGACCTTGGCCTTCTCGTCCGCGAACAGGATCGGCCCGCAATCGGCGCTCGAGACGGCGATCGCGAGCGAGCGCACGCGCGTCACCAGCGCGTCGGCTCGCGGCCTTGCCGCCTCGTCCCAGGGCCGCTCGATCACGATCACATCGGGCGAATGGACCTGATGCACCGTCGCGAAACGCTCCGGCGCGACGCCGAGCGCCGCAGCCATGCGGGCGCGGTTCTCGATCACGCAAGCGCGCTCATCGCCCGAGCCGAGCCCGCCATTGAGCGAGGCATAGACGCCGTCCGACACCCCGCCCTCGCGGGTGAAGAAGCCGTGGACGATCCCTTGAAGCGCCGTGAGGCGGGGCGAGGTCAGCATCATGGGAAATCAGCGTCTCCTCTTCGGCTCAGCTTGCGCTCTCGTTCATATGGGCGAACCAGGTGAGGAGGTAGGCGCCAGCCGAGGCGACCGTCAAGACGGCGATCAGGGCCATCATCCAATCGCGCGCACCCCCGAGCTCGAACTCGAAGGCATTGGCTGCGAGCACGAGGCCGGCAAATGCGATCTGGGCCGCCGTGTTCACCTTGCTGACCACGAGCGGCTTGATCGCCACGGGGCGCTCGATCAGCCAGGCAACGACGACGCCGACCATGATCATCACGTCGCGCGACACGACGGTGATGGCGAGCCATCCGGGCAGCGCGCCGACCACGGCCAGCGTCACATAGATGGACATCAGCAGCGCCTTGTCGGCCAGCGGATCGATATAGGCGCCGAGCTCCGTGCGCAGCGACAAGCGCCTGGCCAGGAAGCCGTCGACCGCATCCGACACCCCGGCGATCAGGAAGCAGATGACGGCCGACATCCAGCGCCCCTGGGTGATCATCACGATCAGCACGGGCACGAGCACGAGGCGCCCGATGGTGATGAAGTTCGGCAGGTTGATCATGAGCAAGGTCAAGGCTCGGCAGAGGGGGCGCAAAAATGTCTTTTCCGAGGAGAGCATGCGCCCCTGTGGACGGGAGGGGATGCCGGATCGCCAGGGGAGGATGCGCCAAGATGGAAATCGACGCAAAGTGATGGCGTGCCGGCCGGTTTCTGCTTGCCTTCGGGCGCTATCGACCACATGTCGTGTCATCGAGCTTCGATTTCGAGCCAGCGGAGGTCTCCATGTTCTCCTTTCGCAAGAAAACGGCGATGCCGTCTCCCGGCGAGGCGCTGCCCGGGCGGGCGCAGCCGATCCATACGGCGGAACTGCATTTCGTCAATGGACGCAAGCTGGCGCCGCCCTATCCCGAAGGGTTCGAGCAGGCGATCTTCGGCATGGGCTGCTTCTGGGGCGCCGAGAAGGCCTTCTGGAGCATCCCGGGCGTGTGGATCACGGCGGTCGGCTACGCCGGCGGCTCGACGCCCAACCCGACCTATGAGGAAGTGTGCTCGGGCCGGACCGGCCAGAACGAGGTCGTGCTCGTGGTCTATGACCCGAAAAAGCTGCCCTTCGACACCTTGCTGCAAAGCTTCTGGGAGGGCCATGACCCGACGCAGGGCATGCGCCAGGGCAATGATCTCGGCACGCAATACCGCTCAGGCGTCTACACCTCGACGCCGGCGCAGCTCGCCGCCGCCGAAGCGTCGCGCAAGAGCTAGGCCCGGGCCCTCGAGGGCGCAGGCCACAACGCCATCACCACCGAGATCGCTCCGGCCGGCCCCTTCTACTTCGCCGAGGATTACCACCAGCAATATCTCGCCAAGAACCCGCATGGCTATTGCGGCCATGGCGGCACGGGCGTCTCCTGCCCCATCGGAACAGGGGTTACGGCCTGATCCTTTCCGATCGGCGCCCCTCTTTGAATTTCTCGAGGGAGCCGTCATGATGGCGCGATGATCCTGCGCGCCACAGAAAGATTCCTGTTCGCCAGCCGCTTCCTGCTCGTGCCGTTCCTCGCCGGGCTGGTCGTCGGCCTCGCCCTCCTCCTCCTGCGTTTCGCCAAGGAGGTCTGGGAGCTCACGCATATCGTCTGGAGCGGCAGCGACAAGGAGGTTCTGACCGGCATCTTGTCGCTGATCGAGCTGACCTTGATCGCCGCCTTGATCGTGATCGTCATCTTGTCGAGCTACGAGAACTTCGTCTCGCGGGTAAGGGTGCAGGATCATCCTTACTGGCCGGAATGGATGGGGCATATCGATTTCGCCCAATTGAAGCGCAAGCTGATCGCGACCATCTCGACCATCGCCTCGGTGCAGATTCTCAAGGAGATCGAATCGATCGACGATCTCTCCGACCGCTATCTCGGCTGGCTGATCGGGATGCAGATCGCTTTCGTGGTCACGGCCCTGCTGCTGTCGCTCTCGGATCGGCTGGCGACGGGCCTTGCGGATCATGGCCGCCCTCCTCCGCCGGTATGACCACGCCCGTTACGCCCTCGCAGGCGCCTGGCGCCAGCGCCAGCCACAGCAACCTGTCGGGGTCGACAGGCCCCGGCATCGACAAGCGTCCCGGCGGCACCTTCGAGAAGCCCGAGCGCCGGTAATAGGGTTCATCGCCGACGAGGATCACGAGGCGATCCTCCTTGCGGCGCGCCGCATCGAGCGACGCCACGATCAGCTGATAGCCGATGCCGCGGTTCATGAAGGCCGGCTCGACGGCCACGGGGCCAAGCACCAGGCCGGGCGCGCCGCCGAGCGTGATCGGCGACAGGCGGATCGAGCCGACCAGATAGGTGCCGACATGGGCCGTGAAGCACAGATCCGGGCGTGAGCCCGCTCCTTCGCGCAGGCGGAAGGCGGTGCGCGCGAAGCGGCCCGGCCCGAAGGCACGCTCATGCAGGCGCTCGATCGCCTCGGCGTCGGACGGTTCTTCGGGGCGAATGTGCAAGGGTAGAGTGGTCATGGATCAAGGAGAGCCTTTGCCGATCCCTTATGGTCGGATCGGGATGGGCCTTGGTTCTTTGCTGTGTTGCATTTTTCCGCGGCGGGGGAGGCGCCACCTCCATTTTCTGGGGGCGAGCCTCGAACAGCGAGCGCCTTATCATGCGCCGCGCATGGCTCCAACGCCCCAGGCGATGAGGTCATCGGTGGCGCCGATGCGGCTGCGAGTTGCGAGGAGGTGCGGCCGCAACCCGGGCCGGCGCGGCAAGGCTCGATTGCGTCGCTGCGCTCGCAATGACGCCATAGGCGGGAGCTTAAGCCTTGACGCCTCAGCCTCGGCGCTTCAGCCATGCATTTTCCGCGGATCTTCGTAACAGTTTGCCCACAAATGATCTCTATATGCATTGGTAGCAGAAGGCGGCGCTCGTGATTTCTCCTTGGCCAGGCATTCCGCTTGGCCGGAATGCGCGTTCGCCGCGAACAGGTGACTTGATGCTTGCTTTTTTCATGGCTCTCATCGCTGGGCGCTCCTATCGCTGGCGTCCCGACATCGATACGAGCAACTCCTTTGTGTTCACCACCCTGTTCGCCGATGGCGGCCATTGAGGCAATGTGCTCAGACGGGCTTAGCCTGCGACCTCGTGCCCGGCGCGGCTTGCCGGGGTGATTTTGCCCAAGCGGCTTGCACGATCGATTTGCCCGATCGACTTGTCGGGCTGACTTGGCCGAGTGACTTGGCCGAGTGACTTGCAAGGCCTCGTTCTTTAGATATCGTCTAAAGCACGAGGCCCATCATGAAATCCCTTTCCGAGCTGACCGAATCCGAAGTCCTGGCGTTGGCGATCGCCAATGAGGAAGAGGATTCGCGCATCTATCAGACTTTCGCCGACAAGCTGCGGAAGGATTTCACCGCCTCCGCCCGGATCTTCGACGAGATGGCCGAGGAGGAGCGCTCGCATCGCACCACCCTCTATGACGCCTACCGCCAGCGCTTCGGCGAGCATTTGCCGCCGATCCGGCGCGAGGATGTGCGCGGCTTCCTGAAGCGCCGCAGCGTCTGGATGCTCGACAATCTCGGCCTCGAGCGCATGCGCAAGGAGGCCGAGGTGATGGAATTGCAGGCCGCCAATTTCTACGACAAGGCGGCGGAGCAAGCCCGAGACCTCGGCGTCAGGCAGCTTTTCGTGCATCTCGCCGAGGTCGAGCGCGGCCATGAGAACCGCATCCTCGAAAGCGAGGACAAGAATCTCACCATCCCGGCGCGGCAGAGGGAGGAGGAGGCGAGCCAGCGCGTCTTCCTCCTGCAATATGTGCAGCCGGGGCTCGTCGGCCTGATGGACGGCTCGGTCTCGACGCTCGCCCCGCTATTCGCGGCAGCCTTCGCCACCCGGGAGAACTGGCCCACTTTCCTGGTCGGCCTCGCCGCCGCGATCGGCGCCGGCATCAGCATGGGATTCGCCGAAGCCTTGTCCGATGACGGCAAGCTCACCGGGCGCGGTTCGCCGCTCATCCGCGGCTTCGTCTGCGGCCTGATGACCACCCTCGGCGGCATCTTCCACACCATCCCGTATCTCGTGCCGCAATCGGTGCCCAATGCCTTCACGATCTCGACCAGCATCGCGGCCGTGATCGTGGTCATCGAGCTCGGGCTGATCTCCTGGATCAGGGCGCGCTACATGGATACGCCGCTGCTGCGGGCCGCCATCCAGATTGTCATCGGCGGCTTCTTGGTGTTCCTTGCCGGCATCCTCATCGGGAGCGCCTGAGGGCGAAAGACCGCATGGCCCATTGGCTGATGAAATCCGAGCCGGACGCCTGGTCCTGGGAGCAGCAGGTCAAGAAGGGCGCGAAAGGCGAATCCTGGACCGGTGTCCGCAACCACACGGCCAAGCAGAACCTGATGCGCATGAAGAAAGGCGAGCGCGCCTTCTTCTATCATTCGAATGTCGGAAAGGAGATCGTCGGCATCGTCGAGGTCATCCGCGAAGCCTATCCCGATCCGACGGACGAGACGGGCAAGTTCGTGATGGTGGACGTGAAGGCGGTAACCCCGCTGCCGAATCCGGTATCGCTCGTGGCCATCAAGGCGGAGCCGCGCTTGTCGGAGATGGCGCTGATCAAGTTCTCGCGCCTCTCCGTGCAGCCGGTCACCGATAAGGAATGGTTGATCGTGCGCCAGATGGGCGGCCTGGATTGAAGCCCAAACCCTTGGATCAGACAAGATGAATACCGCGCTGCGAGCCGCCGCCAAGGAATACCTGGTGCGCTATGGCGGCGACAGCTTCCCGAACCTGTTCGTCTCGGCCAAAGGGACGGTGGTGCGGGACGACACCGGGCGGGAGATCCTGGACTTCACCTCGGGCCAGATGTGCGCGACGATCGGGCATAATCACCCCGCCATCGTGGACGCCGTCCACGCGGCCGGCACCAAGGCGTTCCACTTCTTCAGCGGCATGATACCGGAGGTGGTCGCGGAGCTCGGCCGGACCTTGGCCCAGGACTGGATGCCGGGCGGCCTCACCAAGTCGCTGTTCATCAATACGGGCGCCGAAAGCAACGAGGCGGCCTTACGGATGGCCAAGCTGCATACCGGCGGCTACGAGGTGCTGGCGGTCGGCGGCTCCTGGCACGGCGTCACGGGTGGAACCAGCGCCGTCTCGTTCGCAAGCGATCGCAAGGGCTATGGCGTTCCGGTGCCGGGCGTGTTCGTGATGCCGGAGCCGAACGCCTACCGGCCCTACATCAAAGGCGCCACGGACGAGGAAGCGGCACTCGCTTGCCTCGAGCTCGGCCTGAAGATGTTCGACATGCAGTCGTCGGGGCGTCCGGCGGCCATCATCATCGAGCCGATCATCAGCGCCGGCGGCGTGCTGGTCCCTCCTAAAGCCTATATGCAGGCGTTGCGCCGGGCCGCAGACGAGCGCGGCATGCTGCTCATCTTCGACGAGGCGCAGACCGCGTTCGGACGCATAGGCCACAAGACGGGCGCCGCATATTTCGACGTGACCCCGGACATCATGAGCGTGTCCAAGACCCTTGGGGGCGGATTGCCGCTGGCAGCGACGATCACGACAGCGGCGATCGAGGACAGCGTTCACCGCAAGGGTTTCAATTTCTACACCAGCCATGTTTCCGATCCGCTGCCGGCCGAGGTCGGCCTGGCGGTGTTGCGGGTCATCGCCACGGAGCGCCTGGTGGAGCGGGCGCGGACGGTCGGTGGATATCTTCGCGGACGCCTCGAGGAGTTGCAGCAGCGCTATGAGGCGATCGGCGACGTGCGCGGCGAGGGCCTGCTGCTGGGGGTCGAGCTCGTGCAGGACCGCGAGTCGCGCAAGCCGCATCACAAATTGGGCGAACGGACGACCTTGAAGTGCTTTGCCATGGGGCTGAGCATGAACATCCGCCGTCGGCCGGAGCGAGGCTCCGTGTGGCGCATCGCGCCGCCGTTGACCGTGTCGACCGACGAGATCGACCGTGCCGTCTCGATCCTGGACCAGGCCCTGCGGCAGAGCCTCGACGAGATTGCCTTGGGCCGCGCGCTCGGAGGGCCGCCGAAGACCGGCGTCGGGGCGGACCGTGCCGGCCTCGAGATCGCCCTTTCGGGTAGCGTCCCTCGGCGCGCGGCCCTATGATGCAAAGGCCTTGGCCGCATCGCTCAGGCTCCTCATGCGGCGGGGCTCAGCCGGAGAGCTTTTGGAGTTTCGCGCATGAACGGTCTCATTCCGCTCGGCATATGGGCGGCCGTCCTCATCGGAATCCTGGTCCTGATGCGGGTGGCCAATATCTTTCGCTACATACCGAATAATCAGGTCGGTATCATCGAGAAGATGTGGGCGGCGAAGGGATCGATCAAATCGGGCTTCATCGCGCTCCATGGCGAGGCGGGTTACGAGCCCGAGATCCTGCGCGGCGGCATCCATGTCTTCTTCCCCTTCACCTATCGAATCCACAAATCCGATCTGGTGACGGTCGGGCAGGGCAAGATCGCCTATCTGTTCGCACGCGACGGGGCACCGCTCGGGCCCTCCCAGGTGCTCGCGGCCAACGACAGCGAGGACAAGTCGGATTTCCAGGATGCGCGAAAATTCCTCGTGAGCGGGGGCCAGAAAGGCCCGCAACGCAAGGTCCTGCGAGAGGGAACTTACGCCATCAACACCACCCAGTTCGCCGTCATCACCGACGAGCGGGTATATGGCCATGCCTTGAGCGATCAGGAGCAAAGTGTCCTCGACGGTATGAAGCAGACGATCTCCGATCGCGGCGGATTCGCTCCGGTGATCCTCGCCGCCGATCAGGATCTCGTCGGCATCGTCACCGTCCATGACGGGCCCTCACTGCCTCCAGGCGAGATCATCGCACCGGAGGTCGGCACCGATCTGCGCGTCGCCGAGACGTTCCACAACAATTTCCAGGAGCCGGAAAAATTCCTGAAGGCCGGCGGACTGCGCGGACGCCAGCTGCAAGTCGTGGTCGAAGGCACGTGGTACATCAATCGCCTGTTCGCGACGATCGAATCGGTCCCCAAGACCGTGATCGGCGTCGGCAATGTCGGCGTCGTCGTCTTCTATACCGGACCGAGGACG
>JBIOEK010000107.1:0-9694 GCA_044445925.1 Hyphomicrobiales bacterium | reverse complement strand
GGGCGGAAGAAATCCCTCGGATGGGGCTCGAAGGTCAGGACGGCGCTCGGACGCGCAAGGCGATGCGCGAGCCCGAGCGTCTTGTCGATGATGGCGCGATGGCCGCGATGCAGCCCGTCGAAATTGCCGATGGCGATGACGGGACGGGCGAGCGCCTCGGGCAGGGCATGCGGGTCGCGGAGAACGGCGATGTGGGGCATGGATCGCGGCTGCTCTACCAGCGCAGCTGGTCGATGACGGCATCTGGCCGCGCCTCGGCTTCGGCGAGCATGCGCTCGAGGGCTTCGCCATCCATCACGCCTTGCGGCATCAATTCCTTGGCGTGGATGCCCTTGGCGACGAGCAGCGTATGGGCGCCGATCGCCCGCGCCCCGGCTATGTCGGTGCGCGGCGCGTCGCCGATGGCGAGGACCCGCTTCGGATCGACGGCGCGACCGCGGCGGCGCCCCGCCTTGGCGAGAGCGAGATCATAGATCGGCCGATGTGGCTTTCCCGCGTAGAGCACCTTGCCGCCGAGGCTCTCATAGAGCGCCGCAAGCGAGCCGGCGCAGAGGAGAAGCTCGTCGCCCCTCTCGACCACGAGGTCCGGATTGGCGCAGACGAACTCAAGGCCGCGACCGACGAGCTCGCCGAAGGATAAGCGGAAATACTCGGCCGACCGCACATCCTCCGGCATCGGGCCCGTGCACAGGATATATTGCGCTTCCTTCTCGCCGACGCGCGGCGCGTCGAGCCCGTCAAACAAGCGGAAATCCCGGGCGGGGCCCATATGGAACAGCGGAACGCCGGGGCGGGAAGCCACCACCTCCCGCGTCAGATCGCCCGAGGTCACGAACTCGTCCCAGGCGTCGCGGTCGACGCCGAGGAGCGCGAGATGCTTTTCGACGACGACATGCGGGCGCGGCGCGTTGGAGATCAGCACCACGGTGGCGCCCCTCGCCCGGACCCGCCGAAGCGCCTGCGAGGCCTCGGCATGGGCCGTGACGCCGTTATGGAGGACGCCCCAGACATCGCACAATACGACGTCGAACTCGCCTGCGAGAGCTCTCAGTTGCGCGATGATCAAAGGTGGCGCGCAAGACGATACGGGCAACAGGACCTCCGCCGATTGCATGGAAGGCATTTGCGCTAAAGACCGGACAAGGCGGCGTCAAGGCGCGCGGGGCGCAAGGCCATCTGCGATTCGCGGGCTCCGGCATAGAGCCGGCGATCGAGGCAGCTGTCGACGGCTTCTCTTGGGAACCATCGCGACTCGAGTTCGCGCAGATCTCGAGCGAGGAGGTGCTCATTTCGGTTCGCGATGAAGGCGTCGGTCTTGCGCCGGATTTCGATCTCGCGCGGCAGAAAGGGCTCGGAATGCGGATCGTCTCGGCCTTTGCCACGCCGCTTGGCGGGGAGCTGCGGCTTCATCGCCGCAACCCTGGGTCGGAGGTCACCTCGACGCTACATCTGCGCCCGACACGCAACATTCAAAAGGCAGGAACGTCGGGCGAGCCCTTTCCACGACGGATGTTGCGGGGCGCGCGCGGTCATGATTCGTCGGGCTCATCGAACAAGGTCAGCATGGTTCCAATGCCTTGGCGCCCCGCGCGCTCGAGGATATGGGTGCCGAGCATGATGTCGCTCAATGCGAAGCCGCGATGCCAGAAGACGATACGCCCGTCCGGGCCGGTCCGTCCGGATTTGAAGCCGGCCGCGATCTCGCCGATCTCGGCATGGATCTTCTCCCGCGTGAGTTCGCCGCTCTCGATCATTGGAAAGAGCTGGCCGCCACGGCAGCATTGCGCCCAATCGTCGACGACGACCTTGGAGGCGCTTCGCACCGTTTGCGGGTCGACCGCCATCTTCCAGCCATAGGTCACGAGGAGGCAATTGGCCTTGAGCCATTCGTCGCGAATGAGAAGCGCCGGCTGCTCGAGCCGCGTCGCCTCGACAACGATGTCGGCGCCGCGGCAGGCTTCCTCCGCACCGGAGACGGCGCGCGCGCGAAGGCCGAGCCGTTCCCTCACCTTCCCCGCCAAGGCCTCGCGCGTCTTTGCGCGCTTGCTCGTGATCCGCACCTCCTCCAATTCGAAGAGCGACGCCAGGGCGGCCAAGTTGGCGAAGGCCGTTCCTCGCGCCCCGATGTGCCCGACGATCCGCGGCGCCGCGGGCGCGAGGTATTTGGCCCCGATGCCGGTGACGGCTCCCGTCCGCTCGGTCGTCAGGTCGGTCGCATCCATGAGGGCGCGCGGCACACCCGTGCGCGGATCGTAGAGGGTCAGCATCGCGACCTCGGACGGCAATCCGACGAGGTAATTATCTACATAATCGCCGATCACCTTGACGCCCGCCATATCGACCGGTCCGGCCCAACCGACCAGGATGTTGAAGTGGCCATTATACCGGTCGTCGAGCTCGATATGGGCCTTGGGCGGGAGCACGACTTCCCGGCGGCCATGGGCTTGCAACCCGCCTTCGACGATCGTCAGAAGCTCGATGGGCGGCGGCAGCAGGGAACGAACCTGCGACCGATCGAGGAAACGAAAATCGACACGCGCCATCTGCCATCCTCATATCAAGGGTCGAGGCCCATCGCCGGCCATCGATCGATCTTGCGGCTCGCGGCGCCGGGAGAAAGCCGATCGGGCCGATGCGGCCAAGCTCATCAATCGAAGCGAGAGCGCGAGACAAATACGTTTTTTCCAATGCATAAGAGCGGAAAAACCTAATTGCCGCTCAAAGCGCATTTTGCCACACATAAGAGTGCCGCTCGAAAGTCCGTCAGAACAAGAGATCGAGCTCTATGTCGACTCAACCTGAACGCATCTCGCCCTAGCGCATGTCGAGGCTTCGGGAAGAGGCGAGCTCTCCACGGCCGAAGCGCTCCTCCAAGCGGATCTGGGCGAATTCCCAAAGCGTGGTCAGCACGAGATACCAGAGCGCAGCGATCGCCAAGAGCTCCAGCACCTCGAAGTTGATCTGCATCAGCACCTGGGTGCGGCGCATCAGCTCCTCCATGGAAATTACCGATGTCAGCGAGGTCGCCTTGAGCAACCCGTTGACGGAGTTGCCGAGCGGGGGAAGCATAAGCCGCATGGCCTGGGGCAAGGTCACGAGGTGCAATGTCTGCCTTGGGGCGAGGCCGAGCGCCATGGCGGCGTCGCTCTGGCCGCGCGGAACGCCGGCGAAGCCCGAACGGACGATCTCGGACAGATAGGCAGCCTCGTTCAGCGTCAGCGACAGCACGGCCGAGGTCCAGACCCCGAACTTGATGCCAAATTGCGGAAGGGCGGTGAAGACGATGACCAACTGGACGAGGAGGGGCGTGCCTCGAAATATCCAGACATAGAGGCGGGCGAGGCCGGCGACGACCCGCCCACCGGACTGGCGCGCCAGCGCCAACCCAAGGGCGATGGGAAGCCCCAGGAGCATGGGCACGGCGGTGAGCGCGATCGTTACGAGCACGCCTTCGAGCAGGTAGGCGTTCGTCAAGTAATGACCAAAGACATCGAGATGGAACATGAGTTATTTTCCTGATCGGCGCGGCATCGGCACGAAGATGTTGTTAGAGCGGAATCTTAACAAGGCCTAGAGGTAGGAGATTAGCAATGATGTTATCAAGAATCTTGGCGGCTACCATCGTGTATAGCTCGGTAGCTGCGCTGCCGCTGAGCGCCGCGGCGCAGACGCCCTGCCAGGCTCGGCTGGCGAGCCCGCCCCTGGTGACTGGCGGAACGATCCTGGTGGCCACCAATCCCACGGCCGCTCCGATGCAATACATCGACGAGACCGGCAAGCTCGTCGGTCTCGACGTCGATTTCGGGGTGCTGATCGCGGAGCGTCTTTGCCTCAAGATCGAGTGGATGAGGACGGAATTCGCGGCCATGATTCCCGGGCTGAAGACCGGGCGCTTCGATATGATCGATACCTTCATGTACTACACGCCGGAGCGGGCCGCGCAGGTGCATATGGTGCCCTACGGCGCTGCCACCCTGGCGATCATCGTACCGCAGTCGGACGCGGCGCCGATCACGGGCTTGAGCTATTTCTCCGGCAAGCACTTCGGAACGCAGCTCGGATCGACCGACGACAAGATCGCTCGCGCCGAGAGCGAGGAACTCGTCAAGGCCAGCAAGGCTGCCATCGATATTCGCACCTTTCCGAACTATTCGGACCTGTTGGGCGCCCTGACCGCTGGCCAACTCGACGGCGCCTTCATCGGAACCGAACAGGCCTATTTCTACCGCGACAAGGGGCAGAAATTCTTCCGCGTGGCGACCACTGGATTGTTTCCGCACACCGAAGCGCTTGCCTTCAGCGACAAGACGATCGCCGAGGCGGTGGCCGACACGCTCAACAAGATGAAGGCCGATGGCAGCTTCGACAAGCTGTTCGGCGCCTATCACCATTGCACGCTGCCGCCTCCCTACCGCATCGTGACTGGCCCGATCGCCGATCCCAAATGCGCGCCGGAAAAAGGCTGAAGCTCCGCGCTGACGCCGACCATGCCGTGAACCAGGCCCGGAGACATCATGAAGACGAATGCCGACTACACCTTGAGAAGCTTTCTCGCAGAGGCGCAGGCGCTCGGCCCTGAGCGCCTGTGGCGGATCAAGGAGCGCGTGCATCTCGACCATGACGTGACCGCCGTCGCCATGGAGCTCGAGAGGACGGGCCGCTCCCCGATCCTCTGGTTCGAGAATGTCGGCGACTATCCGCTGCCTGTGATCGCCAATGTGTTCGGCAACCGCGCGAATTACGCCCTGGGCCTCGGCGTGCCCCAGGACCGGCTGATCCATGACTGGGGCAGGCTCGGCGAGAAGCGCCTGGCCCCGGTCATGCGCGAGAAAGGACCCGTTCACGATGTGGTCGTGACGGGAGCGCAGGTCGACCTCGGCAAGCTTCCGATCATGCTGCATTTCGAATGCGACGCCGGCCGCTACATCACGAACGGCATCATCGTCGCCAAGGACCCCGATACGGGCGTGCGCAATGCGAGCTTCCACCGCATGCAGCTCAGAGGTCCCACCCGCCTCGGCACCAGCCTGCACAGCCGCCGCGACCTATGGAACTACATGCAGCGGGCCGAGGAGCGCGACGAGGATCTGCCGATCGTCATCGTGATCGGCGCCCATCCGACGTTCACCTTCGGGGCGCTGTGGAAAGGCCCGATCACGACCGACGAGTACGACGTGATCGGCGGCATGATGGGCGTCCCGCTCGAAATCGCTGAGGGCGTCACGGTCCCGGTCGAGGCCCCGATCCACGCCGAGATCGTGCTCGAGGGGCGCATCCTCGCCAAGACGCGCGAGCCCGAGGGCCCGTTCGCCGAGTTCACCGGATATGCATCGGCGCGCTCGACCCAGCAGGTCATCGAGGTGACGGCCATCCTGCACCGCAAGGACGCGCTCTACCAGGATATCATCCCGGGAATCTCGGACGAGCATACGGGCCTCCTCGCCGTTCCGCAGGAATCGCGCCTCCTCAAGACGCTACGCGATCACTATCCCAACGTCACGGATGTCTGCTACCCGAAATCGGGAACATGCCGCCTGCATGCCTATATTGCGGTGCGGCGTCCGGCGCCGGGCCTTGCGAGGCTGCTCGCTTCGGCGGCCTTCGGAGACGATCTCAGCCTCAAGCTCGTCGTCGTCGTGGACGACGACGTCGATATCCACAATGACAGCGACGTGCTGTGGGCGATGGCGACGAGGATGCAGGCCGATGAGGACCTCGACATCCTGCGCAACGGCATGGGCGCCATTCTCGACCCCTCGAACCGCAATGGGCTCACAAGCAAGCTGATCGTCGACGCCACCCGCCCGGGCGGCAACTTCCCCGACCGGCATACGCTCGATGCCGCCGCGGTGGCACGGGCGCGCCAGCTGATCGGCCTTCGTTGCCCTTGAGAATGTTCCTCAAGGACCCAAAAGATCGATCAAGGCGGGGATGAGCGGCGCATCGGCCGGCGGCATCGCATAATCGCGCAGCTTGCCGGGGCGTACCCAGGCGAGGCGCTGGCCTTCGAGCGGGGAGGCGATACCTGTCCATTTGCGGCAGATGAAGAGCGGCATCAAGAGGTGGAACGCCTCGTAGGCGTGGCTGGCGAAGGTGAGCGGCGCGAGGCAGGCGGCCTCGACTGCGATGCCGAGCTCTTCCCGCAATTCCCTGATGAGGCAGGCCTCCGGTCCTTCGCCGTCATGCAGCTTGCCGCCCGGGAATTCCCAAAGGCCGGCGAGCGCCTTGCCGGCGGGGCGCTCGGCGATGAGGACGCGCGCGTCGGTATCGACCAGGGCGCAGGCGGCGACGAGGAGGATAGGCGGGCCTGACGCGCTGCACTGTACGTTGGAACGGGCGGACGGGGCGCTCATGCCGGAAGCCCCGACGCCACTGCGTCAGCGAAGCGAAGCAATTCAGGGGAGCGGCGGAACCCTGAACTGCTTCGTTTGGCTCGCAAAGACGCAACCCATCGCCGAATATTCAAGACGCTTACTCCGCCGCCTGGGCTTCCGTGGTCAGCGACTGGCGCAGGCTCGGTCCCTCCTCGACCTCGGCGCGCTTGAGCGTCTCGAGCGCCGCGTCGATCTCGCGCTGGCGGTTCCACAAGGCGTCGTAGAGGCCCCCGCGCGCCAGGAGCTCGGCATGGGTGCCGCGCTCGGCCACCACCCCCTTGTCGAGCACGATGATCTCGTCGGCCTTGACCACCGTCGAGAGCCGGTGCGCGATGACGATCGTGGTGCGCCCCTGCGCCACCCGGTCGAGCGCCGTCTGGATCTCCTGCTCGGTGAAGCTGTCGAGCGCCGAGGTCGCCTCGTCGAGGACCAGGACGGGCGGCCCCTTGAGGATGGTGCGCGCGATGGCGACGCGCTGCTTCTCGCCTCCCGAGAGCTTCAGGCCGCGCTCGCCGACCGGCGTCGCATAGCCCTCGGGCAAGGTCTTGATGAATTGCCCGATCTGGGCGAGATCGGCGGCTTCCTCGACCTCGGCCTCGGTCGCCTCCCAGCGGCCATAGCGGATATTGTAGCCGATCGTGTCGTTGAACAGCACCGTGTCCTGCGGCACCATGCCGAGCGCGCGGCGCAGCGATTCCTGGGTGACGAAGCCGATATCCTGCCCGTCGATCAAGACGCGTCCGCCCTGCGGCTCGTAGAAGCGGAAGAGGAGGCGCGAGATCGTCGATTTGCCCGCGCCCGACGGCCCCACGATGGCAACGGTCTTGCCGGCCGGGACGTCGAAGGAGACGCCCTTCAGGATGGGGCGGTTCGCCTCATAGGCGAAGCGTACATCCTCGAACCGCACCTCGCCCTTCGTAACCAGGAGCGGCTTGGCGCCCGGACGGTCGGCGATCTCGGGATTCTTGCCGAGAACCTGGAACATCTCCTCGATGTCGATGGTCGCCTGCTTGATCTCGCGATAGACCATGCCCATGAAGTTGAGTGGAATATAGAGCTGCACCATCATGGCGTTGACCATGACGAAATCCCCGACGGTCTCGGTGCCGGCGACGACGCCTGCGGCGCACAGCACCATGGCTATCGTCAGGCCGACGGTGAAGATCGCCGCCTGGCCGGTATTGAGGACGGCAAGCGAGGTATAGGATTTGACGCTCGACCGCTCATAGCGCTCCATCGAGACATCGTATCGCTCCGCCTCGCGCTTCTCGGCACCGAAATACTTGACGGTTTCGTAGTTGAGCAGGCTGTCGACCGCCTTGGTGACCGCTTCCGTGTCGGAGCTGTTCATGATGCGGCGGATACCGATGCGCCAATTGGTGGCGACCACCGTGTAGGAGAGGTAGATGGCGATCATCACGGTGACGAGCACGACGTAGCGCCAATCGAAATGCAGCCAGAGCACCGAGATGACGAGGACGAATTCGACCACCGTCGGGATGACCGTCATCATGGTGAGGCGCGACAGCTCCTCGATGCCGTTTCGGCCGCGCTCGAGGACGCGCGTCAAGCCGCCGGTCTTGCGCTCGAGATGGAAGCGCAGCGACAAGCGATGCATGTGCTCGAAGGTCCGCCGGGCGAGGCGGCGCACCGCGTGCAGCGCCACGCGCGCAAACAGCGCTTCGCGCAGCTGCGTCAAGACCACCATGACGATGCGCACGATGCCGTAGAGGGCAGTCAGCGCCAGCGGACCGGCGATGGCGATGCCGAGGACGGCATGGGAAAGGCTCACGCCCTTGGCCGCCCCGGCGAGCGCATCGGTCGCCCATTTGAAGGTGAAGGGCACCACGATGGTGACGAGCTTCGAGATCACCGTCAGCGCCAGCGAGACGGCGACGCGCAGCTTGAGATCGAGGCGGTCGGACGGCCACAGATAGGGCCATAGCCGCACCATTGTGAGGAGGAGGCTGGTCTCGCCCTTGCGCGCGCCGTCAGCGGTAGACGGTTTCGTTGGAGGGGCTTGCGGAGGACCGGGAGGCGGGCCGAGACGGGGAACGGACGACATTCGAGCCTTTCTCATCGGGCGGCGGGCGCAAAGCCCGCAAGCGCCATATATAAGGGTTCGGTGGCCGTGTCGCACGCTCCCCCAAGACGGCTTTCCCAAGCCCACTCACGGAATTTGCCACCCTGGTCCGATTTCGACGCTTGGGCCCCGAACGGTAGGTGATGATATAGCTTGCAAATTCAATGTCTTGTGTTGCGTCACCAAAACCACGATCGGGATCAAGCGTTGCTGACACCTCGCCAGCGCCCGGCGTTGGGCGTTGACGCCTGCGAGCTTTCATGCGTGGCTTTGCCCATGCGCCAGATTCGCTCCATATGCGTGTATTGCGGCTCGGGAACCGGCGCCGACCCGGCCTTCGTCGCCGCGGCGCGCACCCTTGGCGAGATGCTGGCCAAGGCCCGCATCCGCCTCGTCTATGGCGGGGGACGCATCGGCCTCATGGGCGAGGTCGCGCGGGCGGTGCTCGGCGCCGGCGGCGACGTCATCGGCATCATCCCGGAGTTCCTGAAGGCCCGGGAGATGATGCTGCCCGAGGCGCAGGAGCTGCATGTCGTCAAGGATATGCATACGCGCAAGCAGCTGATGTTCGACAAAGCCGATGCCTTCATCGCCCTGCCGGGCGGGATCGGCACGCTCGAGGAGCTGGTCGAGCAGATGACCTGGGCGCAGCTCGGCCGCCACGACAAGCCGATCCTGATCGCCGACATCAACGGCTTCTGGCGGCCGCTCCTGTCTCTCCTCGCCCATATGCGCGAGAACGGCTTCGTGCGGCCTGGCCTCGAGGTCAGGTATCTCGTCGCCGAACGCATCGAGGACGCGCTCGACATGATCGTGGCCGCGGCCGGCCGGCCGGCCCCGCAAGACGAGGCTGGGGAACGCCTGCTCGGGCGGATGTGACAGGTCTTCCTGCTCCCATCGGGCGCACGGGATCGCGGAAGTCCATCTCCGCTCACCTCCGCGAAAGCGTGGACCCAGGGGAGGTTGGAAGGCCTGGATCCTGGCTTTCGCGGGGATGAGCGGAAAGGGTTTCCCGAAGCTGACCGATGTCGGCCAGGGCTACGACCTCGTCCATATGGCCACCGAGCGCCTGGTAGGCCTCGCGCGGCATGGTGAACTCGATGGGCGCGACGAGGGCGGGCGTCGGCACCGAGCCGAAGGCCTTCCCCGGCAGGAGCGTGACATCGACCATGACGGTGATGCCCCCGCCCGGCCAGAGATAGACGGGGGCTCCGCCCATGGTCACGCGCACGCCGAG
>JBIOEK010000106.1:0-9725 GCA_044445925.1 Hyphomicrobiales bacterium | reverse complement strand
TTCCTCAAGATTCTCCCCCTCGCATGGCCGGGTTCCTTCCCATAGGCGCTGACATGAGGGAGACCTGCTCCAAGCTGAAATCATCCCGATCCGGCAAATCTCCGCTCGATTCGGGGCTTCGAGCCTTGCCTTCGCGCAAGTCGACGTGCAATCCGCTCGGGCGCGTGTCGCAAAGCAGGGACGAACGATGAAGCCGATCTGGGCCATGGGGTTGATGACGGGCACGGTGCTCGACGGCAATATCGACATCGCGCTGATCCGCACCGATGGCGAGGAGGTCAAGGAGCTCGGCGCATGGACCCTTGCCCCCTATGCGAGGGATATGCGGCCGCTCCTGGCGAAGGCGGTCACCGCCGCGCTCGATTGGCAATTCGTGGGCCCCGAGCCCGCGATCTTCCGCGAAGCCGAGGACGCGCTGACGCGCGCTCAATCCGCCGCCGTGACCGCCTTCCTGGCGCAATCGGGGCTATCGCCGGGCGAGGTGGCGGTCATCGGGTTTCACGGCCAGACTGTGCTGCACCGGGCGCCGCAGGCCGACTCGATCGGGGCGACGCGGCAGCTCGGCGACGGCGAGCTGATGGCGCGGCTCACCGGCATCGACGTCGCTTATGATTTCCGCAGCGCCGATATGCGCGCCGGAGGCCAAGGCGCGCCGCTCGCCCCCGCCTATCACGTGGCGCTGCTGCGCCGCATGCAGGCCGAGCCGAACTCGGCCGTGCTCAATCTAGGGGGCGTCGCCAACATCACCTGGTGGGGCGGAGGGGATGCGATCATCGGCTTCGACACCGGACCCGCGAACGCGCCACTGAACGACTGGATCAAGCGCCACGGCCTTGGCGAGATGGATCGCGACGGTGCCTTGGCGCGCTGCGGCAAGGTGGACGAGGCACGTCTCGAGCGCCTGTTGCAGCATCCCTATCTGGCCGCGCCTTACCCGAAATCGCTCGACCGCCACGGGTTCACGGCCGATATGGCCGAAGGGTTGAGCCCGCAGGACGGCGCGGCGACGCTGACCGCCTTCACGGCTTGCGCCGTCGGCAAGGGCCTCGACCTCTTGCCGCAAAGACCGCGGCGGCTGATCGTCTGCGGCGGCGGGCGCAGAAACCCGGCGATCCTCGAGGCCATCCGCGAGCGGGCCCGCGCCGAGCCCATGCCGGCCGAGGCTGTCGGCTGGCGCGGCGATGCCGTCGAAGCCGAATGCTTCGCCTATCTGGCGCTGCGGGTGCTGCGCGGCTTGCCATTCAGCTTTCCTTTGACCACGGGGGTGAAGCGGGCAATGACCGGCGGGCGCTTGGCGCGCGCGGCGGGCGGGGCTCGCCTCGCCACAACCCAGCGGATTTGAGGAAGGTAGAAGAGGTCGCACATGCTCGATGCAGCTTTGTCGCCAGATCGCATCCTTCCCGAGGATTGGCGCGGCGCGGCCCTCGCCGGGCGCGTCTGGCGCCCCGATCTCGATGGGCCGTCGGTCGTGGCGATCCGCGCAGAAGGTGTCCTCGATATCTCGGCCGAATACCCGACGATGCGCGATCTCTGCGAGAGCCCGGATCCGCAGAAGGCGCTGCGCCTCGCCGCAGGCCAGCCCGTCGGCGACCTCGCCGCGATCCTTGCCAATACGCCGCCCGAGCGGCGCGAGGCGTCGAAGCCCTGGCTCCTCGCGCCGATCGACCTGCAGGCCATCAAGGCGGCCGGCGTCACCTTCGCGGTCTCGATGCTGGAGCGGGTGATCGAGGAGCGCGCGCGCGGCAATCCGGCGGCGGCGAACGCCATAAGGGCCGAGATCACGCGCCTCGTCGGCGAGGATTTCGC
Source organism: Hyphomicrobiales bacterium (assembly GCA_044445925.1). Taxonomy (GTDB): domain Bacteria; phylum Pseudomonadota; class Alphaproteobacteria; order Rhizobiales; family Beijerinckiaceae; genus GAS188. Next base: position 7,919 of record JBIOEK010000106.1, on the reverse strand, counting down.
GAAGCTGAAACCCGGATCGCCCGAGGCGATGCGCTTGAAGGAGGTGCTGATCGCCGAAGGCGCCTGGAGCCAGTATCTCGAGGTCGGCATCGGACCGGACGCGGAGATCTTCACCAAGGCGCAGCCGATGTCGGCGGCCGGCACCCTCGTCGATGCCGGCATCCACCCGGCTTCGGTCTGGAACAACCCGGAGCCCGAGGTGGTGCTCGTAGTCAATTCGCGTGCGACGATCGTCGGCGCGACGCTCGGCAACGACGTCAACCTGCGCGATGTTGAGGGACGCTCAGCCTTGCTGCTCTCGAAGGCGAAGGACAATAATGCGAGCTGCGCGCTCGGTCCTTTCCTGCGCTTCTTCGATGCCGGCTTCTCGCTCGACGACGTCCGCCGCACGACGGTGACGCTCCTCGTCGAGGGCGAGGACGGCTATCGACTCGATGGCTCCTCATCGATCACCAAGATCAGCCGCGACCCCGCCGATCTCGTGGGCCAGCTGATGAACGCGCATCACCGATTTCCCGATGGGGCGGTACTGTTCCTCGGCACCGTGTTCGCGCCCACCGAGGATCGCGACGCGCCCGGCAAGGGCTTCACCCATAAGCAGGGCGACATCGTCACCGTCTCGTCCCCCCGGCTCGGTCGCCTCGTCAACCGCATGCGGCATACGGATCGCTGCGAGCCTTGGACCTTCGGGGTCGGGCAATTGATGCGCAATCTCGCGAAGAGGGGTGTGCTGTAGGTCAGGGCCAATCTGCGGCGGCTGGATGGAACGCGGCGGCGCTTGGCGCGATCTGTCGGCATCGGGCCTGTTGGGCCGCTTCGTCCTGCTCTGCACGGGCGTGTGGCTGCACGCCGCGGACTCGCTCGTCACAGCCACCATCGTTCCGGCCATCGTCTATGAGATCGGCGGCGTCGCCTATGTCGGTTGGACGATCTCCCTCTATCAGGTCGGGGCCATCGTCGCGGGGGCCGCAACGGCGGCGCTCTGCCAGCGCATCGGCACAAGGCGCGTCATGATGGCCGCCGCGCTGCTCTACGGCTCGGGCTGCGTGATCGCAGCCCTTGCCCCGAACATGGCAATCCTGCTCGGCGCCAGGTTCGTTCAGGGGATCGGCGGCGGCACGCTGATCTCGCTGAGCTATGTGGCGATCCAGCAGTCCTTCGCCGAGCAATTATGGAGCCGTCTGTTCGGCATCGTCGCGGTGATCTGGGGCGCAGGCTCGCTCCTCGGCCCGCTGATCGGAGGCGTGCTCGCCGATCTCGACGCCTGGCGTTGGGCCTTCTGGTTCTTCGCCATCCAGGCTGCCGGTCTTTGGGTGATGGCTTGCGTCTTTCTGCCCGCGCCGCCGACCCCAAGAAAACCCGCCGAGGAGTGGCCAGTGCCTCCCTTGCTGGTCCTCTGCGTCGCGACGCTGATAATTGCGCATGCGGGTTTGGCCGAACGAATCGCCGTCTCCATCGCCGAGTCTCTGGTGGGTGTAGGGTTGCTGTATATGGCCGCGAGGCTCGACCGCCGCTCCCGCTCGAAGCTGCTCCCGGCACGAATGCTGGACGTTCGCCGGCCGCTGGGTGCCGGGCTCTTGATGGTGTTTGCGCTCTCCGCAGCTACGACCGGATTTTGGGCCTACGGACCGTTCATCCTGAAGATCATGTTCGGTACCGATCCACTGATATCCGGATACATCCTCGCCGCGGAGGCTCTTGCTTGGAGCTCTGCCACCCTGGCGGTCTCCAGCGCCCCTCTTTCGGCGGGCAAGATGCTGATCCGCTGGGGGGCCGGGCTCGTCGCGATCGGCACCGCGGGCTTTGCCGCAGTGGTGCCCCTCGGATCGCTCGCCTTGATGGTCATCTGCGGATTGTCGACGGGCATTGGATTTGGCCTTTGCTGGCCCTCGATCGTGCATCGGACCGTGCGGTTTTGCGACGAGGGTGAGGAGGCGCTGGCGGCTGCGGCCCCCGGGACCGTACAAAGGATCGGCTACGCGGTTGGAGCTGCGGCGACAGGAATCGCAGCTAATGCGTCCGGCCTTGCCGATGGCATTTCCGTCGCCGCCGCGCGGGCGGCCGGCTTCTGGGTCTTTGCCGGGTTCATCCCGGTTCTCGTTGTCGGATTGCTCGGCGCCTGGTGGTTCACAAAGGGGGGCGATGAGCGCCGGTTATCGCCCTAGATTGGCCGAACGTTGGTGCTTTGCCGCCTGGCATGCAGGTCCGCAATCGTCTCCGGGCTTTTCCAGCCATCGCGTTGACAATCGCAGCGCGAGCGGCGACAAGTCTCATGCTGTCGATCCTCGCGGGAGAGACTGAGGCGAACGCGCTTGTCGCGCTCGTCGAGGCGCCGAAGGCGTAACCGCCCCGGAAACGCTCAGGCAAAAGGACCGCGCGGAGCTGGCGCTCTGGAAAGTAGCCGGATGGTTTTCCGGCTCACCGAAGGGGGCAAGCAGGCGGCTCCGCAAGATTGCGGCGGCCGCAGGCGAAATCTCTCAGGTCTCGGGACAGAGGGGGCGCGCAACGGCGAGGTTCGCCGCTGCGCCGCGCATCTGTTCGTGACCGAGAGGTTCCATGGCCGAGACCGACAGCGATCAGCCCAAAGGCGACCAAGCCCTCGGCGACGTGCAGGCGGCTGCGCCCGCGCTCAAGACCACGCCGCTGCACGGCGCCCATGTGGCGCTCGGCGCCCGCATGGTGCCCTTTGCGGGCTATGACATGCCGGTGCAATATCCGACGGGCGTTCTCGGCGAGCATCTGCAGACGCGGGCGAGTGCCGGCCTATTCGACGTGTCGCATATGGGCCAGGCCTTCCTGATGGGTCCCGACCATGAGACGACCGCCAAGGCGCTCGAGGCCCTCGTGCCGGCCGATATCTCGAACCTCGCCCAGGGCCGCCAGCGCTACACGCAGCTCCTGAACGAGGAAGGCGGCATCCTCGACGACCTGATGGTGACGCGCTCGGCCGAGGAGGGCGAGGACGGCGTCTTGATGCTGATCGTCAACGCAGCCTGCAAGGAGCAGGATTTCGCCCATATCGCGGCGCGCCTGCCGCAGGGCGTCACGCTGCTGCGCGCCGATCATCGCGCGCTCGTCGCCCTGCAGGGGCCGAAGGCCGCCGAGGTGCTGGCCCGTCATTGCCAGGGCGCCGACAGGATGCCCTTCATGTCGGCACGCCAGACGAGCTTCGATGGGCTTTCGTGCCATGTCTCGCGCTCGGGCTATACGGGCGAGGACGGTTACGAGATCTCGATCAAGGCGGCGCATGCCGTGGCCATCTGGTCGGCGCTGCTGCGCGACGGCGCGGTGAAGCCGATCGGGCTCGGAGCCCGCGATTCGCTGAGGCTCGAGGCCGGCTTGTGCCTCTATGGCCACGACATCGACGCCACGACCTCGCCGGTCGAGGCGGCGCTCAGCTGGTCGATCCAGAAAAGGCGGCGCCAGGAAGGCGGCTTCCCGGGAGCGGCGCGCCTGCAGCGCGAGCTTGCCGAAGGCCCGTCGCGCAAGCGAATAGGCATCTTGCCCGACGGCAAGGCGCCGGCGCGCGAGGGCACCGAGATCCACAGCAAGGATGGGCGCAAGATCGGCACGGTCTCGTCGGGCGGCTTCGGCCCGACGCTCGGCGGGCCGCTCGCCATGGGCTATGTCGAGACTTCCTTCGCGGCGCTCGGCACCGAGCTCGACCTGATCGTGCGCGGCAAGAACCTGCCGGCCAAGGTCGCCCCCATGCCTTTCGTGCCGAACCACTATTACCGACCGGCCGAGGCGCCGGCCGCGTAAGGCGCCCCCCCGTGATGCGGCCGGCCGGCCGCGCCGTATCTCGAAGAAACGCAATCCAAGCAAGGGTCAGGCGATGAGCGAGACGAAATACACGAAGGATCACGAATATGTCCGCCTCGACGGCGACATGGCGACGGTCGGGATCACCGATCATGCCCAGAGCCAACTGGGCGACGTCGTCTATGTCGGCCTGCCGGAGATCGGCAAGACGGTGACAAAGGGCGGCGAGGCGGCCGTGGTCGAGAGCGTCAAGGCTGCGTCCGATGTCTTCGCGCCGGTGTCGGGCGAGGTGGTCGCGGTCAACGCCGATCTCGAAGGGGCGCCCTCGACCGTCAACGAGGATCCGCTCGGCAAGGGCTGGTTCCTCAAGATCAAGGTCAAGGACGCATCCGAGTTCGGCGCGCTGATGAGCGAGACCGAATACCAGGATTATCTGAAGACCCTCTCTTGAGCGCGGGCGGACGCAGATGAAGCACGTCTATAAGGCGCGCATCCGCTGGGCGCGAGGAGAGGCGGACTTCGCTTCCGGCAGATATTCGCGGGCGCATGCATGGGATTTCGACGAGGGGGTCAGCGTGCGCGCCTCCTCCTCGCCATTCTCCGTGAGGTTGCCCTATTCGGCGGCCGATGCGGTCGATCCGGAGGAAGCTTTGGTGGCAGCGACCTCGAGCTGCCACATGCTGTTCTTCCTCAGCTACGCCCAGCAGGCCGGTTTCGTCATCGACGCCTATGAGGACGACGCTTCGGGCCTCATGGAAGAGGATTCCCGCGGCAAGATCGCGATCACCAAGATCACCTTGCGGCCGAGGATCGTCTTTGCTGGCGAGCGGCGTCCGAACGAAACCGAGCTCGCCGATCTGCATCACCGCTCGCACGAGGATTGCTACATCGCCAATTCCATCCGCGCGGAGGTGGCCGTCGAGGCCGCCGGCTGAGGCGCGTTCCGGAAAGCAGGGACCGGCATCCAAAGGGATCCGCGAAGACAAGTATTCGGACGGTGCGACCGTTCGATCCGAAGCAAGAACACTCTGGGAGGCCGCATGCGCTATCTGCCCCTGACCGACACCGATCGCGGCGACATGCTCGCCCGCATCGGCGTAGCCTCGATCGAGGATCTGTTCTCCGACATCCCGCGCGACAAGCGCCTGGCGCAACCGCCGAACCTGCCCCTGCGCCAGGGCGAGATGCAGGTCGAGCGCCTGCTCGGCAAGATGGCGGGGCGCAACATGGCCGCCTCGAGCGTGCCCTTCTTCGTCGGCGCCGGCGCCTATAAGCATCACGTGCCGGCGAGCGTCGATCATCTGATCCAGCGCTCGGAATTCCTGACGAGCTATACGCCCTACCAGCCGGAGATCGCGCAGGGCACGCTGCAATATCTCTTCGAGTTCCAGACGCAGGTGGCGCAGCTCACCGGCATGGAGGTCGCCAACGCTTCGATGTATGACGGCTCGACCGCGACGGGCGAAGCGGTGCTGATGGCGCACCGCGTCACGCGCCGAAAGAAGGCGGTGCTGTCGGGGGGGCTGCATCCCCATTATGCCGAGGTGGTGAGGACGCTCTCCGCCATGGCTGGCGACAAGGTCGAGACGCTGGCTGCGGACGTCAAGGCAAGCGAGGACATCCTCGCCCATATCGACGGCGAAACCTCCTGCGTCGTGGTGCAGACGCCCGACGTCTTCGGCAATCTGCGCGACCTGACCGCAATCGGTGAAGCCTGCCGCGCCAAGGGCGCGCTGCTGATCGCCGTGTTCACGGAAGCCGTGTCGCTCGGCCTCGTCAAGCCGCCAGGCGCCATGGGGGCCGACATCGCGGTCGGCGAGGGGCAGTCGATCGGCAACGGCCTGATCTATGGCGGTCCCTATGTGGGGCTGTTCACGGCGAGGTCGAAGCATCTGCGCCAGATGCCCGGAAGGCTGTGCGGCGAGACGGTCGATGCCGAAGGGCGGCGCGGCTATGTGCTCACCCTCTCGACACGCGAGCAGCATATCCGCCGCGACAAGGCGACCTCGAATATCTGCACCAATTCGGGCCTCTGCGTGCTGGCCTTCACCATCCATATGACGCTTCTCGGGGAAGCGGGCTTGCGGCGCCTTGCCCGCATCAACCACGCGAACGCCGTCAAGCTCGCGGACGCGGTGTCGGCCGTGAAGGGCGCCGAAGTTCTCAACGAGAGCTTCTTCAACGAGTTCACCTTGCGCCTGTCGCGTCCGGCCGCGCAGGTGGTCGAAGCGCTTGCCGCGAAGGGCGTGCTCGGCGGCGTCCCGGTTTCGCGCCTCCTGCCCAAGGACGGCCTCGAGGATCTGCTCATCGTCGCGAATACCGAGGTGAACACGGACGAGGATCGCGGCGCCTTCGCCGCTGCGCTCGCGGAGGTGCTGTGATGTCGAACCGCGAAGGACGACCAACGAGATCGGAGGACGCCGAGATGGCTACCCGCGCATCGATGTCGCACCCGACCTTCACGGGCAACCGCGCCTTGCAGCAGGAGGAGGCGCTGATCTTCGAGATCGGCCGCACCGGGACGACGGGCGTCGATCTCGACGAGCCCGCGCCCTTCCGGCCGCGCCTCGGCGCGCATGAGCGCCAGGGCGAGATCGGCCTGCCCGGCCTCTCCGAGCCCGAGGCCATGCGCCATTATGTGCGGCTCTCCCAGCGGAACTACGGGATCGACACCGGCCTCTTCCCGCTCGGCTCCTGCACCATGAAGCATAATCCGCGCCTCAACGAGCGCATGGCGAGGCTGCCGGGCTTCGGCGACATCCACCCGCTGCAACCGCTCTCGACCGTGCCCGGCGCCCTCGAGCTGATGCAGGAATTGTCGCGCTGGCTGCTCGAGCTCACCGGCATGGAAGCGGTAGCGCTGTCGCCCAAGGCCGGCGCCCATGGCGAGCTCTGCGGCATGATGGCCATCAAGGCCGCCATCGCCGCCAAGGGCGAGGACCGCAGGGTCGTGCTGGTGCCGGAATCGGCGCACGGCACCAACCCGGCGAGCGCCGCAGCCATCGGCTTTTCCGTGAAGCCGGTGCCGGCGCGCGCCGACGGCACGGTCGACCCGCAAATGGTGAAGTCGCTGCTTTCGCCGCAGGTCGCGGCGATCATGCTGACCAACCCGAACACTTGCGGGCTGTTCGAGCGCGATGTCGTCGAGATCGCGGCCTTGGTGCATGCGGTCGGCGCCTTCTTCTATGCGGACGGCGCGAATTTCAACGCCATCGCCGGCAAGGTGCGGCCCGGCGATCTCGGCTGCGACGCCATGCATATCAACCTGCACAAGACCTTCTCGACGCCCCATGGCGGAGGCGGGCCGGGCTCAGGCCCGGTCGTGCTCTCGCATCGCCTGGCGCGCTTTGCCCCGGTACCGTATCTGCGCCGCCAAGGCGAGGCCCTCACCCTCATCGAGCATGCCCATGACGCCAAGGGTGACGAGGCGCCCTTCGGCCGCCTCTGCGCCTTCCAGGGGCAGATGGGGATGTATGTGCGCGCCCTCTCCTACATGCTCTCGCATGGGATCGACGGGGTGCGCCAGGCGTCAGAGGACGCGGTGCTCAATGCCAATTATGTGCGCGCCTGCCTCGCCGACCTCATGTCGCTGCCCTTCGGCAACAAGAGTTGCATGCATGAGGCGCTCTTCGACGATGCCTGGCTCAAGGACACGGGCGTGACCACGCTCGACTTCGCCAAGGCGATGATCGACGAGGGCTATCATCCGATGACGGTGTATTTCCCTCTCGTCGTGCATGGCGCCATGCTGATCGAGCCGACCGAATCGGAATCGCGAGCCTCGCTCGACTTGTTCATCGCGACCCTTCGCGACCTCGCCTTGGCGGTGAAGCGCGGCGACAGCGGGCGTTTCACGGGTGCGCCCTATCACGCGCCGCGCCGGCGCCTCGACGAGACGCGCGCCGCGCGCCAGCCGGTGCTTAGATGGACGAAGCCCCAGCCCGTCGCCGAGGCGGCGGAGTAAGAGCTTCGCCGAAGGGGCGCGCCTCATCGCCCCTTTGGCGTAACTCGCCACAACGCGAGCGCCAGCGCCACATTGAACAGCGCGGCGAACGCGATGAACGCGGCCGCGCCCCGCCAGCTGCCGACGGCCTGGACCACCGCGGCGACGAGCGAGGGCCCGAGCAACTGCCCGATGCCCGCGCCCTGGATGAGCC
>JBIOEK010000105.1:0-9777 GCA_044445925.1 Hyphomicrobiales bacterium | reverse complement strand
CTCCCGTCTTTCGCCTCACTCCTCTGCCGGAAAAGACCCTCATCGCCGAGCGGCTGGGGCTCGACGCCCTGATCGTGCTCCCCTTCGACGCGGCGACGGCGAGGATGGAGGCCAAGGCATTCATCGAGGAATGGCTCGTCTCGCGTCTCGGCATCTCGGCGGTCGTGATCGGTACCGATTTCTGCTTCGGGGCGCGGCGCCAGGGCACCTCCGAGATGCTCAAGCGCGAAGGCGCGCGCCTGTCCTTCGACGTCGAGATCCTGCCCGAGGTCGCGACCTCGGGCGCCGGGCGGGTCTCGTCGAGCGCGGTGCGCCAGGCGCTCGAAACCGGCGATATCGAGCTCGCCTCCGAGCTCCTGGGCCATCGCTGGTTCGTGACCGGCGAAGTGCGCCACGGCGAGAAGCGCGGACGCGAGCTCGGCTTCCCGACCGCCAATCTTCGCCTCGACGCCTCTTGCCGCCTGCGGCACGGCATCTACGCGGTGCGAGCCCTGATAGAGGGGCGCGTGCATGACGGGGTCGCGAGCTTCGGCCGGCGGCCGACCTTCGACAATGGCGCGCCGCTGCTCGAGGTGTTCGTCCTCGAATTCGAAGGTGATCTCTACGGCCGGTCGTTGACCGTGGAGTTCGTGGGCTGGATTCGCGCTGAGGAGAGGTTCGATAGCGTCGAGGCGCTGGTTGCGAGGATGCGAGCCGACGTGGTCGAAGCGAGGCTCGGCCTCGCCGCAGCCGCGCAAGGCGCAGATGCCTCCGTCTTCGAGAAGCAGATCGCGTGACCAAGATAGGCTTGCCTCATGGCCTGCGCGTCGGGGCTGCACTCGCGGTCGCGATCCTGGCCCTCGACCAAGCCTGCAAATTCTATCTTTTCCACGTCATGCGCCTCTCCGAAACCCGGCCGATCCCGATCCTGCCCTTTCTCGACCTTTCATTCGTTTGGAACTACGGAATTTCCTATGGGCTGTTCCAGCAGGACAATGAGATCGGGCGCTGGATTCTGGTCGGGCTATCGCTCGCTGCGGTCGTCTTGATCTTCGTGTGGCTGTGGCGCACCAGTTCGCTGCCGACCGCGCTCGCGCTAGGGCTGATTGCGGGCGGAGCGCTGGGGAATGCCCTCGATCGGGCGCTTTATGGCGCCGTCATGGACTTCCTGCATCTGCATGGCGGCGCGGTGAGGTGGCTCGATTTTCCCTATTTGTTCAATGTCGCGGACGCCGCCATCTCGCTTGGCGTGGTGTTGCTCGTCGGCGAATCCATGTTTGCCAAGAGAGACATCAAGAGAGAGACCAAGAGAGGGGCACTGGAGCCTGACCGCGATCCAGGCTAGAATGAGGAAATGCCTTGGTTCCGCCGCACGCGTTTTGTATCGGAGCCGTCAGTTCAATGGATGCAGGCCATGGTCTTCATGCGAGCAATCGTCATTCGCCGGCATGCCCCGGCATTCATTTTGGGGGCAATCGGGGCGGCCGTCGCTTTCGCGACCCCGGCCGCGGCCCAGAGTTTGCTGGACAATGCGCCGATGAAGGGGACCTTGACCTTTCTCGGGATCATCGCGCCGGAACGCGATCCGATCGAATACCATGAGCGGGCGCCCCTCGTCGTACCGAAGACGATACAGCTTCCCGAACCCGCCGCGACGCAAGCCAGCGCGCGCAACGAGGCTTGGCCCACCGATCCCGATGTGGCCCGCCAGCTCAAGGAGAAGGCGGAGTCGGCAAAACCGGTGCCTGTGGGCGGCTCCGAGGGTTCGAGCCAGCCGAACAATGCCAGGTCGTCGATCTGGGACGTGCTCTCTTTCCGTTCGAGCTCCGCGCCGATCGAGGCGGCGGGGCCGGATCCGCAAAAGCTTCCCGAATCGGGCTACATCCCCAATGGCGTGCTGCGCGCCAAAGGCCAGGCATTCGCGGCGCAAAACCCCGATGCGGGGGACGAAATCCGCCCCGGCTACGAGCCGAAGCGGCGCTACCTCACCGATCCTCCGGCCGGGTATCGGCGCCCCTCCGACAAGGCCTCGTTCAAGAAGCAATATGGCGCACCGGTCCCGAAGGACGACAAGGTGCATCCGTTGGATTTCGTCAAGGAGCAGGCCGAGCGTCAGAAGGGGAACTATGATCCCGACAAGGAGCAATGACCTTGTCTGATGACCGGCCAGAAATTGCGCCCTGCGGGGGCTGCGACGGTTGGCGGGTAACCTGCTCGGAATGGCGGTGGTGATGATGGCCGGGATCGCGTCTGCCGGCCTCGTAGGGGGGGATGCCAAGAGCGCGGGCGCCGCACAGGACACGGAAGAGGTCAGCGAATTCCATCTCGCGAACGGCCTCGATGTCGTGGTCATCCCCGATCATCGCACCCCCGTCGTGACCCATATGATCTGGTACCGGATCGGTTCGGCCGACGAGCCGCGCGGTCGAGCCGGGATCGCACATTTCCTCGAGCATTTGATGTTCAAGGGGACCGAGGCCCACCCAGCCGGCGAGTTCTCGAGGGTTGTGGCCGAGCTCGGCGGCGAGGAGAACGCCTTCACCTCGAACGACTTCACCGCTTATTTCCAGCGTGTCGCCAAGGAGCATCTGCGCACCGTGATGGCTTTCGAGGCCGACCGGATGCGTGGCCTCGTGCTGACGGACGCGGTCGTCAGCTCCGAGCGGGACGTGGTGCTCGAGGAGCGGCGGATGCGCACCGATTCCGTGCCGGCGTCCCAGCTGAGCGAGGCGATGATGGCGGCATTGTTCGTCAACCATCCCTATGGCGCGCCGGTGATCGGCTGGAAGCCGGAGATCGAGCGCCTCAATCGCGAGGATGCGCTCGCCTTTTATCGCCGCTTCTATGCTCCCAACAATGCCATCCTCGTGGTGGCGGGCGATGTCACAGCGCAGGAAGTCGAGCGGCTTGCCGAGGAGACTTACGGGAAGCTGCAGGGCGAGCCCGGCATCCCTAAGCGCGCCAGGCCGCAGGAGCCCGTCCCGGTCGCTGCCCGCAGAGTCGTGCTTGCCGATGAGCGGGTGCGCCAGCCCACGCTGCAACGCATGTATCTCGCCCCGTCCTACACCACGGCGAAGCCGGGCGAGGCGGAGGCGCTCGACGTTCTGGCGCAGGCCTTGGGTGCGCAAGCCACGGGCCGCCTCAACAAGCGTCTGGTGCTCGATCGCAAGCTCGCCGTCACCGCGAGCGCCTGGTATTCGGGCACCGCGCTCGATGATCATATGTTCGGCGTCTATGCGGTGCCCGCCGAGGGCGTATCGCTCGAGGAGCTGGAAAAGGCGCTCGACGAGACGCTCGGCGAGCTTGCGCGGGACGGCTTTACGGCCGCCGAGATCGCCCGCGCCAAGACCCGGCTAGTCGCCGATGCCATCTATCAACGCGACAGCCAGAGCTCGCTGGCGCGCCATTTCGGTGCCGGGCTCACGACCGGATTGAGCGTGCCGCAGATCGTCGGGTGGCCCGATGTCATCGAGCGCGTCAGCGCCGAGGATATTCAAGGCTGCTTGCGCTGGCTCGACAAGAAACGTTCGGTCACCGGATATTTGACCGGCGAGGCGCGGTGACGGCTGCCGCTGCGAAGCGGGACTGGCGAATGAGAGCGGCGTTGCGGCTCTTTCGCTCATAGGGATGCAATTGCAATGACGATGGTTGTGACGGCGCCGGTGCGGGCCGCTTCGGTGCGCAAGGTGACCTCTCCCGGCGGCATCGAGGCCTGGCTCGTCGAGGACCATGCGAATCCTCTGGTCGCGGTTCAGTTCGCCTTCGCTGGGGGCTCTTCGCAAGACCCGGCGGGCAAGCCCGGCACCGCCTATCTGTTGTCGGGCATGCTGGACGAGGGGGCCGGGCCTTATGAATCCGCAGCTTTCCATGAAAAGATCGAAGATCTTGCGATCGACCTGCATTTCGACGTCGACCGCGATTATTTCACGGGCTCGCTGAAATCCCTCACCAAGAACCGCGACGAGGCGTTCGAGCTCTTGCGCCTGTCGCTCGCCGAGCCGAGATTCGACGCCTCGGCGATCGAGCGCGTCAAGGCGCAAATCCTCGCCGGGCTGAAGCGCGAGGCCAAGGAGCCGAACGCCATCGCGCGCAACGCCTTCGCCGCCGCCGCCTTTCCGAACCACCCTTACGGAATGCCGCTCAAGGGCACGCTCGACGGCGTGCCGGCAATCGGCCGGGCCGATCTCGATGCTTATCGCCGCAGGATTCTGGCGCGTGACGGCTTGCGGATCGCGGTGGTCGGCGACATCGACGAGGCGATGCTTGCCGTTGCCCTCGACCGCGTCTTCGGGGGTCTCCCGGCGCACGCGGCATTGTCGCCCGTGGTCGACATCGCCATGGCGGGGGGGCAGACCCGCTCGATCGACCTGCCCGTGCCGCAATCGACGATCGTCTTCGGCGTGCCGGGGCTTGCCCGCAAGAACAAGGACTTCGTCCCGGCGGTGGTGATGAACCATATTCTCGGCGGCGGCTCCTTCACCTCGCGCCTCTGGCAGGAGGTGCGCGAGAAGCGTGGCCTTGCCTATTCGGTCTATTCGGGCCTCTCGCCCTTCAGGCACAGCGCCATGCTGGCCGGCGCCACCTCGACCAAGAACGAGCGGGCCCATGAATCGATTTCGGTGATCACCGAGGAGATCGGATCCTTCGCCGGCGGCGATGTCTCGGCCGACGAGCTTGACAAGGCCAAGAAATTCCTCACCGGTTCCTATGCTTTGCGCTTCGATACCTCGACCAAGATGGCACGCGAGCTGCTGCAGGCCCAACTCGACGATCTCGGCATGGATTACTTCGACCGTCGCAACGCCGAGATCGCGGCGGTGAGCGCCGACGATATCGAGAGGGTGGCGAAGCGGCTTCTCGATCCCAAGAAGATGCTGGTCGTGGTCGTAGGCCAGCCCGAGGGGTTGTGAGGGGACATTTGCCGCTTGGCGCGGCCGATAAGTTTCGGCAAAAGTGGTGCAAGACACATGTCTTGGCGGTGAAACAGCCTAAATCCTGATCGCTGGCTCATGATCGAGCGTTGAGCGGGGTGGCGGACGATGAACCAGCACGTGCCCGCGCCTCCTGTCGTGGCTCCGGTCGGCAACCGCGCCAAGGTTTTCGTCTCCTATTCGCGCAAAGACATGGCTTTCGCGCAGATGCTCGTCGCCGCGCTGGCGGAACGCGGCTTCGATGCCTTCCTCGACAAGACCGATGTCGCGCCGGGCGAGCCCTGGAAGGAGCGCCTCGCCTCGTTGATCGCCGCCGCCGATACGGTGGTGTTCACGGTGAGCCCGGATTCGATCGCCTCGCCGATTTGCGCCTGGGAGCTCGAAGAGAGCGAAAGGCTCGCCAAGCGCGTCATCCCGGTCGTGGCGCGGCGCATTGCGGACGGCCACGCCCCACCGGCCTTGGCCAGGCTGAACTTCGTCTTTTGCGCCGAAGGCGATGACAAGGATGCGGCACTGGCCGCGCTCGACACGGCGTTGCACACGGATCTCGCCTGGGTGCGCGAGCATACGCGGCTCGGCGAGCTCGCCCAGCGCTGGGATGCGCAGGGGCGGGGCAAGAGTCCCACGCTACGCGGCGTCGAGCTCGAGGCCGCCGAGCGCTGGCTCGACCGGCGGCCTGCCGACGCCAATACGCCGACCGATCTGCACCTGGACTTCCGCCGGGCGAGCCGCCGCGCGGCGACGAGCCGACAACGCGCTGTCGTCGGCGGAGCGGTCATCGTAGCGCTCATTGCTCTCGCCCTTGCCGGCTGGGCCGAGGTCAACCGGCGCGAAGCCCAGCAGCAGCGCATCGAAGCGCAGGCGCAGCGCGACCGGGCCGAGACCGCGCTGAAGGATGCACAGGCGCAGCGCGAGCGGGCGGAGCGGACGCTCGCTTTGGCTACCAAGACCGCGAATGGCTTGGTCTTCGACCTGGCGGTGAAGTTCCGCGATGCGGTCGGCGTGCCGGTCGCAACCATCAAGGTCATTCTCGACCGCGCGCGTGAGCTCCAGGACCAACTCCTCGGATCAGGCGAATCCGATCCGGATCTCCGCATCAGCCAATCCGATGCGTTGTTTGCAACCGTGGACACACTGTTGGTGCTGGGCGAGACGGGGAGTGCGCTTGCTGCGGCGAAGCAAGCCCGAGGAATAATCCTCGTTATGCTGGCACAGCAACCGGACAACCCCCTGTGGCTGAACAAGCTCTCGATCTCCCACGAGCGTGTGGGCAACGTGCTGCGGGCACAAGGTGATCTGCCGGGTGCACGTATATCGTACAGCGAAGCTCTGGCGATCATGGCACGCCTCGCGAAAGCCGATCCGAGCAATGTCGAATGGCAACGCAATCTCGCGGTTGGCCAGGCGAAGCTGGGCGATGTCGAGGAGGCTCAGGGTGATCTTGCGGGGGCGCTGGAATCGTATCGCGAGACTTTGGCGATCTCGGAGCGTCTCGCGAAATCCGATCCCGGCGAAGCCATATTTCAGAGCGATCTCGGGGTGGTGTATGAGAAGCTGGGCAATGTGCAGCTGGCGCAGGGGAACCTTGCGGGCGCGCTGCGCTCGTATCGCGGCTGTGTTTCGACGACCGAGCGGTTGGCGAAATCCGATCAAGCCAATGCCAAGTGGCAGCACGATCTCGGCGCCTGCTACAACAAAATGGGCCATGTGCAAGAGGCGCAGGGCGATCTTGCGAGCGCGCTGACATCGTACCGCGACGCGCTCGCGATCGTCGAACGCCAGGCGAGATCCGATCCGGGCAACGCCGCGTGGCAGCACGATCTCGCGTCGTCCTATATCCTCGTGGGGGACGTGCAGCTGGCGCAAGGTGACCTTTCTGGCGCACTTGTATCCTTCCGCGACGGCCTTGCGATCAATGAACACCTTGCGAAGTCCGATCCCAGCAACACGACATGGCAGCGCGATCTCTCGATATCGTATGAACGAGTAGGCGATGCGCGGGTGGCGCAGGGCGACCTGATGGACGCCCTGAAGTCCTACCGCGACGGCCTCGCCATCAGTGACCGCCTTGCGAAATCCGATCCCAGCAACACGACATGTCAGAGTGACCTGTCGTCATCGGATTCCCACGTCGGTGACGTGCTGGTTGCACAAGGCAACCTGCCCGAGGCGCTGAAATTCTATCAAGCGAGCCTCGCCATCAGGGACCGGCTTGCGAAATCCGATTCCAGCAACACGAAATGGCAGAGTGACCTGTCGTCATCGGATATCCACGTCGGCGACGTGCTGGTTGCGCAAGGCAAACTGCCCGAGGCGCTGAAATTCTATCAGGCGAGCCTCGCCAACAGGGACCAGCTTGCGAAATCCGATCCCAGCAATGCCTTATGGCAGCGTGAAATGTCGTATTCCTACAACAAGGTCGGCGACGTGCAGGTGGCTCACGGCGATCTGTCGGCTGCGCTCAGCTCCTATCAAGCGAGCCTCGCCATCAGAGAGCGCCTGGCGAAGTCCGACCCGAGCAACGCAACGTGGCAGTTCGATCTCGGGATCAGCAATGAGAGGGTCGGCGACGTTCAGGCAGCGAAAGGTGAGCTCACGGCCGCTTTGCAATCTTATGAAGCAAAGCGAGACATCATTTCTCGCCTTGCAAAATCCGATCCCGGTAATGCTTTGTGGCAGCGCGATTTGTCCGTCTCGTACGGCAAGATTGGCGACATGCAGGCGGCGCAGGGCGATCTGCAGGCCGCGCTGCTTTCATATCGGTCGGAACTCGCCATCACCGAACTGCTGGTGAAATCCGATCCCGGCAATGCCTTGTGGCAGACCGACCTGTCGGCTTCTTACTACCATATCGGCAACGTGCAGCTGCGGCAGGGCGAGCCGGAGGCGGCGCTGACCTCGTATCAGGCGTGTCTCGCCATCATGGAACGCCTGGCGAAGTCCGATCCGAGCAACGCGCAGTGGCGACACGGCCTCGCCGGCAACCTACGGCAGCTGGGACGGGCGAAGATCTACACCGATCGACACGCCGCAGCGGCTGATGATATCTCGGCGGCGCAGAAGCTCGAGCCCGCCGATGCCTATGGCGCGATCTGGCTTCACATCGCTCGCGCGCGAGCCGGGCAGGACGACGCAAAGGAGCTCGCGGCCGATGCGGCGGCGCTGAGCCGGTCCAAATGGCCTTGGTCCGTTGTTGCCCTGTTTCTCCATGCGGGCACCCCGGAGGCAGTGCGCGCAAGCGCGTCCTCGTCCGACAACCCGAGCGAGCGGAACGACCAGTCCTGCGAGGCCGATTTCTATCTGGCGGTCTATGACCTCGAAGACGGTCGGCCGGCCGAGGCCCGCCCTCTCCTCGAATCCGCCATGCGGCACTGCCCAGCGAACTTCATCGAGGCCTGGGCCGCCCGCCTCGAGCTGCGGCGGCTGCAGTAGCATCGGCCGCGTAATTCCCTTCGTCCGCAAAGCGCGTTAGGGACACCCAAAGGGCTTTTTCCGCGCCATGCCGATTCGCCGCCTCGACCCCGTTCTCGTCGACCGCATCGCCGCAGGCGAGGTGATCGAGCGGCCGGCCGCCGCCGTCAAGGAGCTCGTCGAGAACGCGCTCGATGCGGGTGCGAGGCGCGTCGATGTCGTGATCGAAGCCGGCGGGCGTCGCCTCATCCGCGTCTCCGACGACGGCAGCGGCATGGGGGCTGAGGATCTGGCCTTGTCGGTCGAGCGCCATGCCACCTCGAAATTGCCGGACGAGGACCTGTTCGCCATCTCGACCTTCGGCTTCAGGGGGGAGGCGCTGCCCTCGATCGCGGCCGTGTCGCGCCTCGAGATCGTGTCGCGTCACGAGCACGCGGATACGGCCCATGCGCTCACGGTAGAGGCGGGCACCGTGCGCCCGCTGCGGCCGGCGGCGCGCCAGCAAGGCACGACCGTCGAGGTCAGGGATCTGTTCTCGGCCGTGCCGGCTCGCCTGAAATTCCTCAAGAGCGATCGCGCCGAGGCCGCCGCGGTGGCGGACATCGTCAAGCGGCTCGCCATGGCGCATCCCGACGTGCGCTTCACGCTCTCGGGCGACGGCACGGCGACGCTCGATTACGGCCGCCTGGGGGAGGGCGGAGAAGCATTGACGCGACGCCTGGGCGAGGTTCTCGGTCGCGAGTTCCGCGACAACAGCGTGGCGCTCGAGCTACAGCGCGAGGGGCTGTCGATCCAAGGCTTCGCGGGGCTGCCGGCCTATACGCGGGCGAGCGCCTCGACCATTCATCTCTTCGTCAACGGGCGACCGGTGCGCGACAAGCTGCTGGCGGGCGCGGTGCGCGGCGCCTATGCGGATCTCTTGCCGGCCGGCCGCCATCCGGCGATCGCGCTCTATCTCGACATCGATGCGAAGGCCGTCGACGTGAATGTGCATCCGGCCAAGGCCGAGGTTCGCTTTCGCGAGGCCGGACTGGTGCGGGCCCTCGTCGTCAGCGCTATCGGCGAAGCTTTGCGCAAGGCCGGCATCCGCCCCGTGACCCAGGCGAGCGATCGGGCCCTGGCGGCCTTCGGGCTGCACGGCGGCAGGGGACCGTCCGAGCGCGGATCCGGGTGGAGCGGGGAGGCTTTCGCCCCGGTCGAGCCGACGGCAACGCCGTCTCTCGGCTCTCCAGCCTCGATGCCGGGGCCGGGCTTTGCCAATGTCCAGGCCGCCTTCGAGTATGCGTCTCGCCCTTCGGGCGCCGTCGACACCCGGCCGCTGCCGGCCGAGGAAGGCAATTCCGCGAGCGGGGAGGCCTATCCCTTGGGAGCGGCGCGCGCCCAACTGCACGAGACTTATATCGTGGCGCAGACCAAGGACGGCCTCGTCATCGTCGATCAGCACGCGGCCCATGAG
>JBIOEK010000104.1:0-9795 GCA_044445925.1 Hyphomicrobiales bacterium | reverse complement strand
TGGCCGAAATTCTTGATCTGCTCCTTCAGGATCGCGGAAATTTCTGCGGCGCGGATATCCATCAGTCGACCTCTCGCATCGCAACGCGGAGCGCGTTGAGCTTGGTTTTCAAAGACGCATCGATCATGCGGTGGCCGAGCTTGACGACCATGCCGCCGATGATGTCGGGGTTGATTTTCACGGCGAGCGCCACCTCCTTGCCGGCGGTCTTGGCGAGCGCCTCCCTCAGATCGGCGAGCATCGCATCCGGCATCGCCTCGGCGACCGTGACCTCGGCGGGCACGATGCCCTTCCTCTCGGCTAGCAACGCCTCATAGGCGCGGATCATCGCCGAGATCGCGAACAGCCGGCGCTTCTTCGTCACCAGGCAGATGAAATTACCGGCAACCTCGCCTATGCCCATGCGATCGAGGATGGCGCCGATCGCCGCCAGCTTCTGCTCGGCGGTCAGCACCGGGCTCTTGACCAGCCGCGTCAGATCCTGGCTCTCCTCCATGGCGCTCGCGAAGCGTTCGAGATCCCCGGAGACCGATTGGCCCTCGCCGCGCTCGCAGGCAAGCTCGAATAGCGCGGCGGCATAGCGGCCGGCCACGCCCGACATGCTCGTTTCGACTTGAGCCACGCTCGATCCCGTCGCTGCAAGCGCCGCCGAGGCCGATCGGCCCCAGCTCGTGCGCCTCGTTGAAATCACGCCAAAGCCCGCCTCACCGGCCTGCGGCGGCGGCTCTCAAGCGCAGGTCGCGTAACACAGGGTGTAAGGCCGCGCAACCCGGCACGCAGACGCACCTATCCCCCTAGCCTTGCGCCCATATCGGCGCGCCGCGGCGGGTCGGCGCCGATGCGCCCGCAGGTGACGGCCGCGCAAGCCATCGCAAAACTCAGCACACGGCGTAGCTCGTCTGCGCTCAGCGAGGCGAGCGCCCCGACCCCGATCCGCCCGATATCGCGCAAGGCGACGAGAAGCGCGCCCTGGAAGCTGTCGCCCGCCCCGATGGTGTCGACAATCTCGACATGGGGCGCCGCCACCTCGACGAAGCCCGCGCTGCGGTGCCAGGCAAGCGTCGTTCGACCCCCGCGCGTGACGATCATCAAGGAGACGCCGGCCGCGATCAGAGCCTTCGCCTTCGTTTCGTGATCGCTGCCGCCGTAGAGGAATTCGAAGTCGGGCTCCGACATGCGCAGGATGTCGGCGCGCGCCGCGAAAGCCTCCATCCGGCGCGCATAGGCTATCTTGTCGCGGACGAGATCGGGACGGCAATTCGGGTCGAAGGAGATGCTGGCGATGCCGCGCGCGTCCTCGAGCATCGCCAAGGTGCGTGCCGCCATCTTCTCGTCGATCAAGGTCGTCGAGCCGACATGGATCGCGCCGATTTCGCCGAACGGAATGGAGCCGCGCCGATACTCCCAATGTCGCGCGGCCGTATGCTCGTCATAAAAGGCGTAATGCGGTTCGCCGTCGACGAAACGGACGAAAGCCAGCGTCGCCTGGTGCGAGCTGCGCAGCGCATAGCGCAGATCGACCCCCGAGCCCAATGCATGCTTGGCGATCATTTCGCCGAAGACATCGGTCGAGATGCCGCCCACGAAGCCGGCCGGAGCTTCGAGCCGCGCCATGGCCACCGCGACATTGAGGCAGGAGCCGCCGACCACGGGAACATAGGCTTCGCGCCCGTCCACAGACCGCACCGGCAGGAAGTCGATCAAGGCGTCACCGCAGCTCAGCAGCATCGTGCGCGTCCCGGGCGTCAGAGGCCGGCCGCCGACGTGACGCCGCGCATGACGATCCGGCTCTCGCGATCGAGATGCCGCATCAGCGCGTAGACCCGCCGCTTGGCCGCGTGGAAGCTCGCCATCGCCGGCGCCGTCGGTTCGGTCAAGCGCCCGATCCCGGACATCGATGCCATGGCTTGTGGAATGGAGGCATAGGCCTTGCCGGCGACCGCCCCCAGCATGGCGGCGCCGAGCAGGACCGGTTCCGCGGTGATCGGCATGGCGACCCTCAGTCCGGTGGTGTCCGCCATGATCTGGCGGACCAGGGGACTTCGGCTGGCCCCGCCGCTGATCACCATCATGCCGCAAGGAATCGAATGGGCCCGCATGGTATC
Source organism: Hyphomicrobiales bacterium (assembly GCA_044445925.1). Taxonomy (GTDB): domain Bacteria; phylum Pseudomonadota; class Alphaproteobacteria; order Rhizobiales; family Beijerinckiaceae; genus GAS188. Next base: position 7,690 of record JBIOEK010000104.1, on the reverse strand, counting down.
GATGACCTCGGCGAGCCCATAGGCGAGACCGCATAGACCGGCCAGGAAGAGGCGTTCCAAGCTTTCGAAACCGTCGTCGAGGTCGAGGCCCGCGATCGCCGCGCGTGCGCCCGGATCCCCGTGCGGCGAACGGTTGCCGAGGAATTCCGGCAGCACATGCATGTCGCGCGCCATGAGCGCCGATGCGCCGGGGTCCGGGAAGCGCGCGACAATTCGCCGCTCGAGAAAATCGAGAAGCTCCATGCCGGCGGATTGTGCCGCGGCCGCCGCCTGGGCATGGGCCGGATGAGACCGCATCAGGTGATCGATGCCGGCCCCCGCCGCGGATTGGCCGCCCTCGTTCAGCCAAAGGCCCGGGACCATCCCGGAATGGTATGGCCCCCAGATACCCGGCACGAAGCGGGGCTCGGCGGTCGAGGCCATGATGCAGGCCGAGGTGCCCATGATGTAGGCGAGCCGGTCGAGCATCTCGACCGGCTCGTCGCCGCCGTCGCGCCCGCCGATCGTCCCGATTCCGCCCGCATGGGCGTCGATCAGGGACGCGCCGACAGGAGTTCCCTCGAGGAGACCGAGCTCTGCCGCCGTCTCCTTGGTCAGGCCGCGCCCTAGAGCCGTGCCCGCCTCGACGATGTCCTTGCCGATCTTGGCAAAGCCATCGGCGCAAAGCTCGTCGAGCCCGATCCGCCGGAAATAGCTGTCGCTCCAGCGCCTCTCATGGGCGAGATACGTCCATTTGCAGGTCACCGTGCACATGGAACGGCTGGTCGAGCCGGTGGCGCGGAACGACAGATAATCAGCGAGGTCGAAGAAATGCCCGGCCGCCCGATAGGTCGCCGGCGCATGCTGCTTCAGCCAAAGCAGCTTCGGTGTCTGCATCTCGGGCGAGATGATGCCTCCGACATAGCGGAGCACATCGTCTTTCGTGTCATTGATCCGACATGCCTGCGCGGTGGCGCGGTGATCCATCCAGACGACGACGTTGCGCCGCGGATCTCCCGACAAGCTCACGCTCAGCGGATTTCCGATCCGGTCGAGCACCACGAGCGAGCAGGTGGCGTCGAAGCCCAGGCCCCTCACGGCGGATGGCGGCAGCGCGGCGTCCGACATCGCGGCACGGATCGCGGCGACGCAGGCTTCCCAGATATCCGTCGAGGACTGCTCGACGATATCGCCGGGCTCGTGCCACACGCGGATCGGGGTCCTGGCCGTCGCGAGGAGCGTTCCCTTTTCGTCAAAGACGCCGGCGCGCGCGCTCGCCGTGCCGACGTCGACGCCGATGAAAGCCTGCCGCATCGCAACCCCTTCCGGCGGGAAGTCTACCAGCAGGTATAGCCGCCATCCACCAGAACGATGCTGCCGGTCATCAGGCTCGCGGCGTCCGAGGCCAGGAACAGCACCACCGAGGCGATCTCGTCCACCCGGCCCAGGCGCGCCATCGGCGTGCCGCCGACCCAGGCGTCCCACATGGCGGGATTGTTCTTCACGAAGGCGTTGAGCGGCGTCTCGATATAGGTGGGCGCCACGGCGTTGACGCGCACGCCGCGCGCCCCCCATTCGGCGGCGAGCGACTTCGTCAGATGATGCACGGCAGCCTTCGAGGCGTTGTAGTAGCACTGCGCTTGAGGCTTGTTGACGATGAAGCCCGACATCGAGCCGATGTTCACGATGACGCCGGACTTCGCCCGCAGCATGTGCTTGCCGAAGGCACGGCAGCACCAGAACGTGCCGTTGAGATTGATGTCGAGCACGTTGAGCCAGTGTTCGTCGCTGACGCTCTCGGCCGGCGTCTCGCTGCGCGCGATGCCGGCATTGTTGACGAGGATGTCGATCCGGCCGTGGCGCGCCACGATCTCGTCGGCCAGCTGCGCCACGCGGCTGGAATCGGTGACGTCCATGGCCACGAGCTCGACTTCGTAGCCCTTCGCGCTCAGCGCCGCCCTACCCTTCTCGGCAACGTCCGCGTCGCGGTCGGCGATGATGGGCTTGGCGCCGGCCTCGGCCAGCGCCTCGACGCAGGCGAGGCCGATGCCCTGTCCGCCGCCCGTCACCAGCGCCGTGCGGCCGGCGAGCTTGAACTTGTCGAGATACATGGGCCTACTCTCGTCTGCGGAGGCTGCGACCGACGGCGCGGCCTCCTTGGAAGCCGTCAGCTCATCGGGTCAGCCTGAAGCGCGGATCGCCTTCCCGTCCGCGTCGAAGCGATGCAGATGGGCGGGGTCGGGAAGCAGGGTCACGACATCGCCTTCGGACACCTTCAGCTCGCCGGCGCCGCGCACCGTGAGCTGGCCGCGATCGCCGGCATCCACATAGAGGAAGGTGTCGCTGCCCAGATGTTCGGCGACCGACACCTTGCCGCTCCAGCCCTCGGCGCCGCCTCCGATCCTCAGATGCTCGGGCCTGATGCCGATGGTGGCCGCACCCTCCCGCCTCGCCGTCTCGCCGGAGACGAAATTCATGCGCGGCGAGCCGATGAAGCCGGCGACGAAGAGATTGGCCGGCCGCTCGTAGAGCTCGAGCGGCGAGCCGTGCTGCTCGATGCTGCCGGCGTTCAGCACCACGATCTTGTCCGCCATGGTCATGGCCTCGACCTGGTCGTGCGTCACGTAGATCGCAGTGGTGGCGAGCTGCTTTTGCAGCTTCGTCACCTCGAGGCGCATTTGCACCCGCAAGGACGCGTCGAGATTCGAGAGCGGCTCATCGAACAGGAAGGCCTTCGGCTCGCGCACGATGGCGCGGCCGATGGCGACGCGCTGGCGCTGTCCGCCCGACAGCTCGCGCGGCTTGCGGTCGAGATAGGGGGTCAGGTTGAGCGTGGCGGCGGCGGCCTCGACCTTGCGGTCGATCTCCTGGCGCGGCTGGCCCGCCATCTTCAGGCCGAAGGCGATGTTGCCGCGCACGCTCATATGCGGATAGAGCGCGTAGGACTGGAACACCATCGAAAGGCCGCGCTTGGCGGGCGGCACGTCGACGACGTTCTTGCCGTCGATGAGAATCCTTCCGCCCGTCACGTCCTCGAGGCCGGCGATCAGGCGCAGCAGAGTGGTCTTGCCGCAGCCGGACGGCCCGACGAACACCACGAAGGAGCCGTCCTCGATGTCGAGATCGGCGCCTTTGATGATGTCGACGGAGCCGAAGGACTTGCGGACATGTTCGAGCGTGATGCGGCCCATGGCGCGCCCCTTTCCTATTTGACCGCGCCGAAGGTCAGCCCGCGCACGAGCTGCTTCTGGCTGAACCAGCCGAGCACGAGGATCGGCGCGATGGCGAGCGTCGAGGCGGCCGAGAGCTTGGCCCAGAACAGGCCCTCCGGACTCGAATAGGAGGCGATGAAGACGGTGAGCGGCGCTGCTTCCAGCGTCGACAGGTTCAGCGTCCAGAAGGCCTCGTTCCAGGCGAGTATGAAGTTGAGGAGCAGCGTCGAGGCGAGGCCCGGGATGGCCATGGGGGTCAGCACGTAGACGAGCTCGCGCCCGATGGTGGCCCCGTCCATGCGCGCCGCCTCCAGGATGTCCTTGGGAATTTCCTTGAAATAGGTGAACAGCATCCAGACCACGATCGGCAGGTTGCCGAGGCACAAGATGATGACGAGGCCCGTGCGTGTATCGAGCAGGCCGAGGCCCCGATAGAGCAGATAGATCGGCACCAGCACGCCGACCGGCGGCATCATCTTGGTCGAGAGCATCCACAGCAGGATGTCCTTGGTGCGCTTGGTCGGCGCGAAAGCCATCGACCAGGCGGCGGGCACCGCGATCAGCATGGCGATCAGGGTCGATCCGCCGGCCACGATGACCGAGTTGGCGGCGTGATGGAGGTAGTCGCTGCGGCTCTGCACCGCGGCATAGTTCTCGCTTGTCCAGTGGAAGAGCAGGAAGAGCGGCGGCGTCGAGAAGGCGTCGAGCTCGGTCTTGAAGCTCGTCAGCACCATCCACAGAATGGGAAAGAAGATGATGAAGCCGACGAGCCAGGCGGCGGCCGTGCTGACGGCGGTGCGGGTCGCGGTGGTGCGGCGTGCCATCGTTCAGGCCTCCAGGTTGCGGCCGATGATGCGAACCAGGAAATAGGCGAGGATATTGGCGATGACGACCGCGACGAGGCCGCCCGCCGAGGCCGTGCCGACATCGTATTGGATGAGGGCCTGCGAGTAGATGAGGAAGGCGATGTTGGTCGTCTGCAGACCGGGTCCGCCGCCCGTGGTGACGAAGATCTCGGCGAACACGGTCAAGAGGAAGATGGTCTCGATCAGGATGACGACCGTGATCGGCCGTGCGAGATGGGGCAGCGTGATATAGAGGAATGTCGAGAAGGCCCGCGCCCCGTCCATCTCCGCCGCTTCCTTTTGCTCCTCGTCGAGGGATTGCAAGGCGGTGAGAAGGATGAGGGTGGCGAATGGCAGCCACTGCCAGGCGACGATCAGGATGACTGCGGCGAGCGGCGCGTCGGTGAACCAGTCGATCGGCGTGAAGCCGAGCGAGGTCGCGATCCAGGCGAACAGCCCCGAGACCGGATGCATCAGCAGGTTCTTCCAGACGAGCGCGCTCACCGTCGGCATCACGAAGAAGGGCGCGATCACCATCAGGCGCACGATGCTGCGCCCGATCACGGCCTGGTCGAGCAGGAGCGCCACCAGGACGCCGAGCACGATGGTGATGACGAGCACCGAGCCGACCAGCACCAGGGTGTTCCACAAGGAGGCGAGGAAAGCAGGGTCGGTGAGGAAATAGGAGTAGTTCTCGAGCCCGACGAAGCTCTCGGTTCCCGGATTGAGCAGGCTGTAATGCAGCGTCGAGAAATAGATCGTCATCGCCAGAGGGACGATCATCCCGATGAAGAGCACGATGACGGCCGGGCTGATCAGGGTCCGCCCGAGAAGCTGCGTCTCGCGGGTCGCCATGGCTCTCTCCGGCGCCGGAAAGCGATCTCTTGGGAAGGAGGTCATCCGCTTTCGCAGGAATCGCGGAACGGGTGGCCTCCGGTCGGGGCGGCGCGGCAGGCCCGCGCCGCCGATGGGCCCTCAGGGCAGCCGCATCACTTGATATAGCCGGCCCGCTTCATCTCGCGCTCGGTCGAGGATTGGGCGGAGGCGAGGGCCGCGTCGACGGCCGTCGAGCCTGCGAGAGCTGCCGAGAATTGCTGCCCGACCGTGGTGGCGATGCCCTGGAATTCCGGAATGGCGGCGTATTGCACGCCGACATAAGGCACGGGCTTGACGGTCGGGTGGTTGGGATCGGCCGAATCGATCGAAGCCAGCGTGAGCTTGGCGAAGGGAGCCGCCTTCACATAGTCGGGGTTCTGGTAGAGCGAGGTGCGGGTACCGGGCGGCACATTGGCCCAGCCATCCTTCGCGGCGACGAGTTTCGAGTAGTCCTTGCCGGTCGCCCAGGCGATGAACTTCTCGGCCGCCTCGACCTTCTTCGAGCCCGCGGGAATCGCGAGATTCCAGGCCCAGAGCCAATTGGCGTTCTTGCCGAGGCCGGCATTGGGCGCGAGCGCGAAGCCGACCTTGTCGGCAACCTTGGAATCCTTGGGATTGGTCACGAAGGAGGCGGCCACGGTGGCGTCGATCCACATGCCGCATTTGCCGGCATTGAAGAGGGCGAGATTCTCGTTGAAGCCGTTCGAGCTGGCGCCCGGAGGTCCGGCCTCCTTCATCAGGTCGACATAGGTCGTGAGCGTCTTCTTCCATTCCGCCGAGTTGAACTGCGGCTGCCATTTTTCGTCGAACCAGCGCGCCCCGAAGGAGTTCGACATGGCGGTCAGCAAGGCCATATTCTCGCCCCAGCCGGCCTTGCCGCGCAGGCAGATGCCGTAGACGCCCGCGCTCTTGTCGGTGATCTTCTTCGCCGCATCGACGACGAAGTCCCAGCTCGGTTGCTCGGGCATGGCGAGCCCCGCCTTCTGGAACAAGTCGGTGCGATACATCGTCATCGAGCTCTCGCCGTAGAACGGCGCGGCATAGAGCTTGCCCGAGACCGAAACCGCGTCGCGGATCTTCGGCAAGAGGTCGGCGACGTCGTAATCGGCGCCGAGATTGTCGAGCGGCACCAGCCAGCTCTGCTTCGCCCAGATCGGAATTTCGTAGGTGCCGATGGTGAGGATGTCGAACTGGCCGCCCTTGGTCGCGATGTCGGTCGTCACGCGCTGGCGCAGCACGTTCTCCTCGAGCGTCACCCATTTCACGGAGATGTCGGGATATTTCGCGGTGAAGTCGCCGGTCAGCCCCTGCATGCGGATCATGTCGCCGTTGTTGACGGTGGCGATGGTCAGCGCCGTCTCGGCGAAGGCGGGGCCTGTGGCGAAGATGGAAACCGCGCCCAGGAGCGCATATACGAATGGCCGCACTGTCTCCTCCCTGAGTTTCGATGAGCATATGCTCATTCGTTACATATATGTTCACACCGCGCGACGGCGTTGTCAAGAACCACCATGTCGGTCCCGAATCGCAAGGAAGCGGCGGCAAGGAAGTGGCGGGAAGGCCCTATCGAGCGCCGCGCCGCATCGTCGACGGCGGCCGATGGCGCAGGAAACGAGGCCCGGTTGGGCTGCTTTCGGCCGTGCTCAGCCCGCCAGGATTTCCCGGGCCGTCGCTTCGTCGGTGATCAGGCTGTTGATCAGGCGCCCCTTCAGCGCGGCTCTGATCGCCGGCACCTTGGCCGGACCGAGCGCCGCGCCGACCGTCAAGGTCTCGGCCGGAACCTGTGGCGGCACGCTCGTCAGGCGGCGATTGGTGCCGCCATCGATGATGCAGCCCTCGGCATCGAAGGCCCAGCCGGTGAGCTCGCCGATCGCTCCCAGGCGCATCAGCTCGAGCAGCTCCTCGCGGCTGATGAAGCCATCCAGATGGACCTGGGCTCCCTGGTCCATCTGGCCGATGCCGACGAGGCGCAGATCGGCCCTTGCCGCAATCGCGCGCACCCTGATGACGGGCTCGATCCGCAATAGCTGGTCGCGCTCGGCTTGCGACGACATCAGGAAGGGCAGCGGCATCGGGTAATGGCGCGCCTTGGTCAGGTCGGCGAGCCTGCCGACGGTGTCGAAAAAGCTTGCCGAGCCGTCGGCCGAGATATTGCCGACGAGCGAGACGAGCTGGTGGTTCGGGCAAGCCATCGGCGGGATCTGCTCGACGGCGGCCCGCATGGCTCGACCCGTCCCCATGGCGACGATCATCGGCTTATCGGCCCGCAAGGTCGATTCAAGCAGATTGGCCGCCCGCTCGGCGATGCCCGCAGCCGCGAGCGGCGCGGCAGGGTCGGTCGGCACGACGTCGCAATGGCGAAGACCGAAGGCGTCCTTCAGCCGCATTGCGAGCTCCATGCAGGCAGCTATCGGATGCTCGAGGCGAAACGTGATGAGACGCTCCGCAATGCACAGCGAGACGAGGCGCTGGGCGGTGGGGCGTGACACCTTCAGCATCTTGGCGATCTCGTCCTGGGTGTGGCCGGCGATGAAATAGAGCCAGCCGGCGCGGGCCGCCTCCTCAAGGCGTGATCTGTCGCTGTCTGATGACGATCTCATTGACTGTGTCCGCCTCTTTCCGCCAGAAATCCGCCATCCAGTCGAACACCCGATCGGCACCGGCTGCCATGAGCAGCGCCCGGCCATCGCGAGAGGCGTAGTGCCCCCCTCCGACGAAGCCCCAGACCGTCATACCGGCAGCTTTGCCGGCTTGCACGCCGCTGACGCTGTCCTCGAT
>JBIOEK010000103.1:0-9826 GCA_044445925.1 Hyphomicrobiales bacterium | reverse complement strand
GCCCCCCGGCAGGGTGACCGAAGCGTGCTGCTGCAGGCAGAGATCGGCGAGATGGGCTTCCTCGACCGCGGCCCGGACCACGAAGCTCCTGTCGTCCTCGATCTCGAGCAGCACCGTCGGCACCGCGGCGCTGACGAACTGGCCCTGCGAAACGAGGCGCGCCACGACGACGCCGTCGATCGGCGACATGACGGAGCATTCGGCGAGCTTCGCCTTCGCCTCCTCGAGCGCCGCCTTCGCGGCATCGCGCCTGGCATCGGCCTCGGTGACGTCCTCCTCGCGCGATCCCGAGCGCAGGAGCTCGAGCTTGGCGTGGGCATCCTCGAGCTGTGCGAAGGTTATGCGGGCGTCGCGCTGGATCTGTAGCATCACCGCCTGGGTGACGCTGATGCCGACCTGCAGGCCTTGGGCGCGCCGCAGCGCGTCGGCCGCCTCCTCGGCCCGCGCCTTGGCGACGCCGACATTGGCTTCGCCTACCGCGATCTCGCCCGGCCGCGGACCATGCCGCACCCGGTCCGCGACCGCCTGGGCGGCCTGAGACTGGCCGGCAAGCGATCTCACGCTTGCCTCGAGCGGGGCGCAATCGATCCTGACGAGCTCCTGGCCCAGTCGAACAGGCTCGCCGGGGCCGCCGACGATGTGCAGGACGACGCCTGTCGCTGCCGTGCCGATCGACAAGACGCCGCCTTCCGGCTCGACGACGCCTTGGGTGCTGAAGGCGCCCTGCGATTGCGCGAAGGACGCGCAAGGCAAGGCGACGGCCCCAGGAAGCGCCATCATTGCCAACGCGGATACTACGCCCCGGACCCCAGATGCCTGACGCGTCATGGCTCAACGTTCCCGATCAGCGTCGCCCCGGCAAAGCTTAGTCCAAGCGGGAGCCGGTGTCAGCGCCGGCGCGATGCCTGAAGGGTCCCAAGCGACACTCTTCAGGGCGGCGCTCTTGCAAGCTTCGGCCTGGCTTGGGGAATATTCACATCGATACGGATCCGCTCCGGAAGGAGGTTCGGTCGAGCCACACATTGACGAGGGCGGGCTTTCCGGCCTTTGCGGCGGCGCGGGCGCGCGCCAGGGCGTCGGGGACCTCGGCGTTGGTCTTCACCAGAATGCCTTCGGCGCCGAAACCCGCGACCACCTCGTGGTAGGCGCTGCGCGCCAGCACGGTGCCGACATCGTCCTTGAGCATCTTCACCTGCTCGCGCGCGATCTGGGTCCAGCCGGCATCGTTGCCGACCACCGCGATGACCGGGATGCCGTGGCGCACGAAGGTGTCGAACTCGGCGAGGCTGTAGCCGCAGGCGCCGTCGCCGAACAGGATCCAGATCTCCGCGTCGGGGCGGCTGAGCGCGGCGCCGAGCGCGAAGCCGGCGCCCACGCCGAGCGTGCCGAAGGGTCCAGGATCGAGCCAGCCGCGCGGCCCGCGCGGTCGCACGATATAGGACGCGGTGGCGACGAAATCGCCGCCATCGGCGACGAAGACCGCATTGTCGGGAGCCGCCCGATCGACGGCTTGCAACAATGCGATCGGATTGACGAACTCGCCTAACACGGCGGACTGCTCGTCGATCTCGGCTTCGCGTTGCCCATCGCGGGTGCGCAGCTCGTCGAGCCAATCCCGCCAGCGGGCGCCCCCGCCCCCGCTGCTGGCTCGCTCGGCAAGCTGCTCGAGGAACAGCCCTGCATCGCCGATCGCGGCGATGCTCGGGCGCCGGTTCAGATGCGCTTCCTTGCGGCTGCGGTTGGCGGCGATCAAGGTGCTCGAACGGCGGATGTGTCGGCCGTAGTCCAGGCGAAAATCGCACGGCACGCCGGCAAGGATCACGCAGTCGGCGGCCCGCAGCGCCTGGCGGCGTTGGTGACGCAGCTGGAGTGGGTGGTCGCGGCCGAGCAGTCCGCGCGCCATTCCCGAGAGGTAGACGGGAATTCCGAGCCGGGAGATGGCGTCGGCAATGCGCGTCGGCTCGGTTGAAGCCACGTGCGCCTGGCCGCCGACGACGAGAAGCGGCCGCGACGCCTTGGCGAGACTCATGGCGGCTGCCGCAACGGTCGAGGGGCGCACGGCCGGAGCCGAGACTTCGCGTCGCCGCGGCGGCGGTGCCGTCCGGCTGCCGGCATACAAGCCGGCGAGATGCCGCCCGATGTAGAAGCGCAGCAGCCGGTCGGCGATCGATCCGCTCTTGCCCGCGGCATCGCCGTACCATTTGCGGACGGTTGCTTCGTCGTAAAGCAGATCGACAGCGCATTCGACGAAAGCCGGTCCCGGCACACCGTCGCGAGCCATCGCGAAGGCCTGTTCCACGGTCGGACCGATGTCGCGGACGCGTCGGATCCGTCTGGCGAGCTTGACGTGCGGCGTCACCACCGACAGCTGGTCGATATCCTGCAGCGCGCCACGCCCGTGCAGCAGCGTCGGTGCGGCGCCGGCGAGCAGGACAAGGGGCGATTGGGCGAGCTGCGCGTTCTTCAACGCCGTCACGGTGTTGGTGACGCCGGGGCCGGCGGTGACCGCCGCGACCCCGGGCCGAGCGGTGAGCCGCGCGACCGCATCGGCGGCGAACAACGCCGTCGCCTCGTCGCGAACGTCGATGACGCGAATGCCGCGCGCCTTGGCAGCCGTGAGGATGGGCGAGATATGCCCGCCGCACAGGGTGAAGATGAAGGGCACCCCATGGGCGCGCAGCACTTGCGCAATACGGTCGCCCCCGTGGGGGAGGACCTGTTGCGTAGCGTCCTTTACGTCTCGATGCGCGCGCTCGTCCTCGCTCAAGGCCCGATAATCGACCTTGCCGATGCGCGTCGCCGGCAGCTCGCGGCGAAATTCGACGTCGCGCGGGCATGACCATTTGATGAGCTGCGAGCGGCAATAGGCGATGAGCGCATGCTCGGTTTCGGGCATGGCCAAGGCCTGGTCCTTGAGCACCACGAAGGCTTTCACCCGCTCCACCTGCGCGGCGTCGGGCACGCCGATCACGCAGGCCTGGAGGACCAGCGGATGCCGGTAGAGCACCGCCTCGACCTGCGCCGGGAACACGTTGAACCCCGAGGATTTGATCAGGCGCTTGAGCCGGTCGGTGAAATAGAAGAATCCATCGTCATCCATGCGACCGAGATCGCCGGTGTGCAGCCAGAGGCGGCCATCCTCGTGCAGGCGCAAGGCCTCGCTGGTCGCTTGCGCATCATCGAGATAGCCCGTCATGAGGGCCGGCCCCGAGAGGCAGATCTCGCCTTCGCTCCCCGCCGGCAATTCTTCGCCCGTGCCTGGCTTGCAGATCGTGGCGAGCATGTCGGGCAGGGGCACGCCGATGCTGCCCTCGCGATACTCGTCGAGCGGCATCGCCATGATGGCGCTCACCGCCTCGGTGAGACCATAGCCCTCGCGCAGCCTCACCTTGCCGCCCCGTAGCGCGACGAGCCGCTCGAAGCGTTCCTTGGTCGGCCGCGGCAAGGTGTCGGCGCCGGAGAAGGCTGCGCGAAGGCATGAAAGATCGCTCTTCGCGAGCGAAGGGTCGCGCGCCAAGGCCTCGTAAAGCGTCGGCACGCCGAGCAGCAGGCTCGGCCGCTTCCGTCGGATGAGCTTGGCGGTTGCCCGGGCGCTGAAGATCGGCACCAGGATCACCTTGCCGCCGGCCATGAGCACGGTGTTGATGCAGACGCCGAGCCCGAAGCCGTGGAAGATCGGCAAGGTGGCGAGGATCGAGTCGGTCTCGTCGATGCCACCCCATGCGCCGACCTGCATGCCCTCGGCAATCAGGCTGCGATTGGAGAGCACAATGCCCTTGGGAGCCCCCGTCGTGCCGCCGGAGAACAGGATCGCCGCCTGATCCTCGGCCGTCATGGGCGAACGGGACGAAGCGGGATATGGCCCGCGTAGCAGCGCTTTCCACCACAGCACGCGTTGGTCCGCTGGGACCTTCGGGATGGCATGCCCCTTCGCGAGCCAGAATCCGAGCGCCTTGAGGGGCGACAAGTAATCGGCAATTCGCGCCAGGATCAGGGTCTCGATCGGAGCGCGGACCCGGGCCTTGGCGAAGCGGTCGTAGAGGGCATCGAGAGTGAGCACGATCCGCGCGCCGGTCGCATCGAGGTAATGCTCGAGCTCGGGCACGGAGGACAGCGGATGGACCAAAGCCGCCACCGCGCCGAGCTTGTTTGCCGCATAGAAGGCGATGACGCCCTGCGGCGATGTCGGCATCGCAATGAGGATGCGGTCGCCCGCCTTGACGCCGAGCCCGGCGAGCCCATTGCCGCAAAGGTCGATCGACCGCAGAAACTGGCCATAGGTCGCGGTCGTCCCCATGAAATCGAAGGCCACCGCATCCGGCAGGCGCTGCGCCGTCGCGGCCACCGCCTCGTAGAGCGTGGCGTCGGGATAGGCGAGATTCGCGGGAACGGCACCATACCAACGCAACCACGGGCGCACCCCCGACGCCCGCGCCTCGGCCGCAGCAGGGATCTCCGCGAGTTCCGCAGACACCGCAACCTCCTCCACGATGCTGGCTTGCGCCTAGAGGAACCGCCTTCGGCTGAGGCGGCGCCATGATTCAGATCAAGCCGTCGCACGCCCGGAGCCTACGGGCCTGCCTCACTGATGCAACACCGTGAAGGCCCAGAACATCAGCACTCCTCCGCCCCCGCAGACGAGGGCGACGACGAGCGGCACGAAGGTTCCTTTCTTGTTGCCGGGCTCGAGCACGGCGGTCTCGGGGTTTCTCGGGTCGTAATAGACGAGGACCGATTTGCCGGCCGGATGGGCGTCGACGATCTTCTGCGCCCCCTCGGCATAGAGGTAGATCGCCGTCCAGCCCCATTGCCATTGGGACGAGTGGAACTCGCGCCCGCCGACCTTGTAGGCGAAGCGGATATCGGCGCGGTAATTCGTGGTGGTGGTTTCGTGGCCCTTGTCGTCCTTGCTGGTTTCCTCGAACTCGACCACCTCGGAGGCGGTGATGGTGCCTGGAGCCGTCGGCCAATGCGCGCTCTCGTGCATCTTCCTGTGCATGCGCCGATACTCGTAGACGGCGCCGATTCCCATCGCCGAGAAGGCGAGCGGCACGATGAGGGCGAAGAGCGGCACGCCGCCTTCCCGCATCAGCAACACCTTGCCGGCGATCGAATGGGCGATGAGAATGGCCGCTGTGAACGAGGACACCGCCAGGAAAACCACGAGCGCCGCGATGTTGCCGCCGTCCTTCGGCTCGAGCACCGCGGTCCCTGGGCGGTCGGGTCGGTAATGGACATCGACGCTGGAGCCCAGCGGATAGCGTGCCGCGATCTCCTCGGCGAACTGCCGCGTGGTCATCGCGTCCCGGCCCGCATGGATGTGGGAGCCCTCATGGTCCTTGCCGCCGACATGGTAGCGGTAGCGGATCTCGGCGCTGCAATCGGTGTCCTCGTCCGATGAATGGACCTTCGGCACTTGCACCTTGGAGGCGATGACCTCGCCTTTTGCGATCGGCCAGTGGCTGCTCGAGGAGGCTTGCCGGCGAGCCTTCAGCACCGCGTAGGCGAGGTTCACGACGAAGAACAGCGCGACAGCCGCCCAGATTCGGGTCCAGAGCAGCGCTGAGGCTGAGAGCATCGTCTATACCCGGACTGAGCGGGGGCGGCGAAGCCTTGCCGCCGCGCCTGCTCCCGAGAGGGACGCGACCTATTCCCAGGAGACCGCCGCCATGTCGTTGGCGAAGATGGGCGAGTCCTTCCATAGGCCCCGCAGCTTGGCATTGGCGACCGTGATCTGCTGCAGCTGGAACAGGAAGACGTTCACTGCGTCCTCGGCGAGCTTCTTCTGCGCCTGCACGAGATAGGTCTTGCGCTCCGCGAGATCGACGGTGGTGTTCGCCTTGTGCATGACGTCGCGGAATTCCTGGCTGTCATATTGGATGTAGTAGTTCGGGTCGGCATAGACGGTCGTCAGATCCATCGGCTCGACATGGCTGATGATGGTGAGGTCGTAATTCTTGTCCTTGAAGACGCCCGAGAGCCACTGCGCCCATTCGACATTCACGATCTTGGCCTCGACGCCGACCTTGGCGAGCTCGGCCGCGATGATCTCGCCGCCATTGCGCGCATAGCCGGGAGGCGGCAGGGTCAAGGTGAGCTTGAGCGGCAACTCGACGCCGGCCTCCTTCAGGAGAGCCTTGGCCTTCTCGGGATCGTAGGGATAGACGCCGGTGAGATCGACATAGCCCGGATCGAGCGGCACATAGTGGGAGCCGATCGGCGCCCCATAGCCGTTCATGGCGCCGTCGATGATCGCCTTGCGGTCGATGGCGTAGGAAAGGGCGCGCCGCACCCTGACGTCGTCGAGGGGCTTCTTCTTATTGTTGATCGACATGATGGTCTTGCCTTCGGTGCCGCCGACGGTCACCTTGAAGCGCGGATCGGCCTTGAACTGCTCGACGCTCTGCACGCCGCCGAAACGCGGGATGGCGTCGACATCGCCGGCCAGCAGCGCGGCGACCTGGGCGGCCGAATCGTTGATGATGCGGAAGGTCACCTTGGCGAGCTTGATCTTCGTTGGCTCGCGATAGCCGTCCCATTTCGTGAGCGTGACCGAGGAGCCCTTCACCCAATTGTCGAAACGGAAGGGGCCGGTCCCGATCGGCTTCGTCGCATTGGTCGCCGCGCTCTTGGGGTCGACGACGATGGAGGGAGGGAGGCCGAATTGGAAGGCTGCGTCCGGAGAGGCGTCCTTGAAGGTGACGACCACGGTCGAGGGATCGGGCGCCTCGACCTTGGCGATGCTCTGGAAGAAGGCCTTCGACTTGTTGGTGGAATCCGCCGCCGCGGCGCGTTCGAAGGAGAACTTCACGTCGGCCGAGGAGAAAGCCTCGCCGTCCTGGAACTTGATGCCCGATAGCAGCTTGAACGTATAGGTCTTGACGTCTCCCGAAACCGTCCAGCCAGAGGCTAGCAGCGGCGTCACCGTGCCGTCGCCATTCACCTTGGTGAGGCCCTCATAGACATTGTAGTGGGTGATCTCGCCGATGGCCGCCGCGGCTCCGGCCGTGGCATCGAGCCCCGGCGGCTCGAGCGCCATGCCGATGACGATCGTGTCCTTCTTCGGCTGGGCCTCGGCCGCAAGGGGCAGGGCGGCGGCGAGAAGCAGCGCGGTTGCGGCGAGTGAGAGCTTGCGGATCATCTACGGCCTCCACCGGGCAGGCCCGGAAACAAGGGTTTTGCAGGGTCTTGCGCGCCGCCTCGGGTCGATCCACGGCCACAGCGCCTGCTCCGGAGGTGAGTGTGCCCGGCCCATCCGTGGCGTCAAGTGGCTTGCTTCCCTTGTGGTCCGGCGGCAGGCTGGCGAAGGCGTCGATTCGGCGCATGCTCGCCGTGCACAGGAAAGTGAGCCCACTCCCGGCTTCGTGACTATCGCGGGGGAATCGGGCCTGTCTAAATGGCGCGGGGTCATCGTTCAGATGGGACATTTATCATGCGCAACGGCGTTCTCGGGCTCGCTGCGGCGGCCATTGCATGCACCTTGACGATCGGGGCCAAGGCCGAACCGACGCACAGGGTCATCGAGTTGTTCACCAGCCAGGGCTGCAATTCCTGCCCGCCGGCCGATCGCCTCGCAGCTGAGCTCGCGCGCCTGCCGGGCACGATCGTGATCTCGCTCCCCGTCGACTACTGGGATTATCTCGGCTGGAAGGACAGCTTCGCCTCGCCCGCTTTCACGGCGCGGCAGAAGGCCTATTCCAAGGCGCGCGGCGACATGCAGGTCTATACGCCGCAGGTGGTGGTGGACGGCGTGGCCCATGCGGTCGGCTCCGAGCGCGGCGCCATCGAGGCGGCGGCTGCGGCGAGCCGCGCGCCCGAGGTGCAGATCAGCGAGACGCTGTCAGGCGATCGGCTGCGCATCGATGTCGCCGCCTCGCCCAATGCCGCCAAGGCGGCGAAGGTCTGGCTCGTGCCGATACTTTCGGCCGCGAGCGTCGCCATCGGCCGCGGCGAGAATGCGGGCGAGACCGTGACCTACACCAATCTCGCGCGCGAGCTGAAGAGCCTCGGCGATTGGAGCGGCGCGGCCTGCGGGTTCGACGTCTCCGAAGCCGAGATCCGCAAGCTCGGCGCCGATGGCGCGGCCGTCCTCCTGCAGACGGATGCCGGCGGCTTGCCCGGGCCCATCCTCGGCGCAGCGATTCTCAAGCTGAAATAGAAGGGCGCCGATCCGCGCCTGCCATGGCCGACCTTCGTGCCTACCATGACATCGAAAGGGTGATCCTTTCCTACCCGTCGCCGAGCTCTCGGCTACAACGCGTGAAATCGCCTTAGCCCCCGTCGAGATCGCATCAGCCCATCGGCAGGGCCATGGCTCGCGGCCAAGATTGGGGCTAAGGCTCTGGCGCAAGATCGAAGCGGAGCCCCTAATGTTCACCACTCGCCCCGAGATCAAAGGCACCTTCGGCGTCGTCGCCTCGACGCATTGGATCGCCTCGGCCGTCGGCATGTCGATGCTGGAAAAGGGCGGCAACGCCTTCGATGCCTGCGTGGCGGCGGGGCTGATGCTGCAGATCCTCGAGCCGCAGCTCTGCGGCCCGGGCGGGGACCTGCCTGCGATCTTCCACTCGACCCGCACCGGCAAGACGCAGGTCCTGTGCGCCCAGGGCGTCGCGCCGGCAGGCGCCACCATCGCCCATTTCCGCGGCAAGCTCGGCCTCGATTTGGTGCCGGGCTCGGGCTTCCTCGCGACAGTCGTGCCCGGCGTCTTCGCCGGCTATATGGCCCTGCTTGCCGATCACGGCTCGCTCGAGGTCGAGGATGTGCTAGGCCCCGCCATCCATTATGCGCGCCACGGCCATCCGGTGCTGCCGCGCGTCTGCCAGACGATCGCCGATATTGCACCGTTCTTCGAGAAATACTGGCCCTCCTCGGCCGCCACCTGGCTGCCGGGAGGCAAGCCGCCCGTTCCCGATTCCCTGTTCAGGAATCCGGTGCTCGCAGACACCTATGAGCGCATCCTTAAGGAGGCCAAGGCCGCCAAGGGCGGGCGCGAGGCGCGCGTCGAGGCGGCAAGGCGCGCCTATATGCAGGGCTTCGTCGCCGAGGCGATCGAGCGCTTCGCCACGGGCGCGGAGCTGATGGATTCCTCGGGCCGGGCGAACCGGGGCGTGATCACCGCCCATGATATGGCGAGCTGGCAGCCGAGCTACGAGGCCCCGCTCGCCTATGATTACGGCAATTGGACCTTGTGCAAGACCGGTCCCTGGGGCCAGGGCCCGGTGCTGGCCCAGACCTTATCGATCCTGAAGGGCTTCGACCTCGCCAACATGGAGCCCGCGGGAGCCGATTTCATCCACACGGTCGCCGAGGCGATGAAGCTCGCCTTCGCGGATCGCGAGGTCTATTACGGCGACCCGAAATTCTCGATCGTGCCGATGGAGAAGCTGCTCGACGAGGCCTATGCGGCCGGCCGGCGCCGCCTGGTCACCGAGCGCGCCTCGCGCGAGCTGCGCCCCGGCCTGCTGCCGGGCTTCGAGGAGCAGGTCGCCAAGACCTTCGCGATGCTCGCCAAAGGCGGCGGCCAGGCGTCGAGCCTCCTGACCCGCGAGCCGACCATGGCGCATCTCTTGCCCGGCTCCCAGCGCGGCAACGCGCCCGTGACGCCGCTCGCGGCACGCAGCGCCCGGCGCGGCGATACGGTGCATATCGACGTCATCGACCGGCACGGCAACATGATCTCGGCGACGCCGTCGGGAGGCTGGCTGCAATCCTCGCCGGTCATCCCGGG
The DNA here is from genome assembly GCA_044445925.1 of Hyphomicrobiales bacterium. GTDB lineage: Bacteria > Pseudomonadota > Alphaproteobacteria > Rhizobiales > Beijerinckiaceae > GAS188. Next base: position 96 of record JBIOEK010000103.1, on the reverse strand, counting down.
CCTCGGCTTCTGCCTCAACACGCGCGGCCAGATGTTCTGGCTCGACGAGGGCCTGCCCTCGAGCCTCGAGCCCGGCAAGCGGCCGCGCACCACGCT
>JBIOEK010000102.1:0-9858 GCA_044445925.1 Hyphomicrobiales bacterium | reverse complement strand
ATGTGGTGGTGATCGCGGTCGAGCTCGATGCGGTGACCGTGAGCTATTCGGATGTTCACTTCGCGCGAGCCAAGATCTTCAGCGGGCTTCTTCGCGGTTTCCCCATTCAATGGAGCGGGCTCGACCGCAAGAGTGCGGGAGCCCTCGGTGACCGAAGCGTCTTCTATCTCGTCACCGGCCGGTGCCTGACCCCCGACGGCGCGGGCCGCGACACGCTCCTTTCGGCGCTCGGCGCTTCGCTCGTCTTCCTGATCGACTGGAACAAGGCTCGCAAGGCCCTGCGCGCCTTGGTCTCCAAGAACGATGCCGTCAATGTTCTCGAATGGGCGGCGCGCAATAAGGTTGGCCATCGGGGTTTCCTCGAGCTCGGTGGAAGCGAGCTCGTCGCCGCGGCCGTGCACAGCACGGCGGCAACCCGCATCGGGTTCGGCGAACGGCTGGACGGCGCACTCGGGCGGGAGCAAGCGGTGGATTTCCTCAGGACGGTCCTGCGTGTCTCGGCGGAAGCCTTGCTCGAGGGAAGTTCCGTCCGCCTGGCGCGGGACCGCATCGAAGCCGATCTCGCGCGGCGCCTGCAGAGGGTGGAAGCCGCCTTGCTGGCGATCGTGGTGCGCCAGGCGGGCCTGGCGCACGAGATCGCCGCCGGCATCGCGGAGTTCATTGCCGACCAGCGGGCGCTGCGACCGCCCGGCGGATCGGCCCTGGCGGCGCAGGCGCGCCGCATCGAGGAAAAGGCCGACAGGATCGCCGCCGAGGCGCGCGACGAGATCGCAAGGTTCGACGCCGACCGCGACATCGAGCGCCTGGTGAACCGCATCGAGGATGTCATCGACGAGCTCGAGCAAGCGGCTTTCATCGCCTCGCTCGTCCCGAACGGGCTTTCGCCGGAGCTGCTCACCCCACTCGCCGAGCTATGTGCTGCGGCGGTCTCCGGGGCGCAGGCCGCTGCCGTCGGCCTCACCGCCGCTGCCGAGGTTCCCGAGGGACATCGTGTCGATACCGAGGATGCGCTGGCCGCGGTTGGCCGGCTCATCGAAGCCGAGCACGCGGCCGACGCGGCGGAGCGCCAGGTCACGGCAACTATCTTGCGCGGCGACTTCGATCTGAGGACTGCGCTGTCCGTCCTCGACTTCGCACGTGCCGTCGAGCGGGCGACGGACCGGCTGGCGGGCTTCGGGCACCAGCTGCGCGAGCACGTGCTCGCCGATCTCTCGAGGTGAGGAGGCGATGATGCGGATCGCGCGCATCGGCGACGGCTTGGCCGAAATGCATTCCCCCGAGATCGTCGGTGCCAAGGCGGCCAATCTGGCACGCATGGCCGCACTCGGTCTTCGGGTGCCTCCCGCCTTCGTGCTGCCCGTCGAGCTGTGCGCCGCCATCCTGCGGGGCGATGCCGACGCCAGGCAAAGGCTCTCTGACGATCTTTCGGAGGGTGTCGGATTCCTGGAGAAGGTCACGGGCAAGCTGTTCGGCGATCGCCGCCGCCCGCTCCTGGTGTCGGTGCGCTCGGGCGCCGCGCGGTCGATGCCCGGAATGCTGGATACCGTGCTCGATGTGGGCTGCACGGCGGCGGCGATCCGCGGTCTCGTGCGGGTGAGCGGCAATCCACGTTTCGCTTGGGACTGCCGATGCCGGTTCCTGGAAAGCTATGGCGGGGTAGTCCTCGGCCTCGGTCCGGCGACATTCACGCGGTGGAGCGACGCGCTGGTCGCGGCCGAAGGGGTCAAGAGCCAAGAGGCGCTCGACGGCGAAGCGCTCGAACGGCTCGCGAGAGATTACCAGCAGGCGATCGAGGACGAGGATTGCGCCTTGCCGGACAATCCCATGGCCCAGCTCGCTGCCGCCGCCGAGGCGGTCTATCGCTCCTGGATCAGCGATCGTGCCCGCACATCCCGTCAGATCCAGCATCTGGAAGACCTCGCCGGTACCGCCGTCACGGTGCAGGCCATGGCATTCGGCAATCGCGGGCTGTCATCGGGCGCGGGCGTGGCTTTCTCGCGTGATCCGTCGACCGGCGCCGCGGCGCCCGTGATCGACGTGTTGTTCGGGTCTCAGGGCGAAGACGTCGTCTCCGGACGCCACACGCCACGGACCGAGGAGGCCCTGCTCCGCCAAGCCCCCGCGGCGGGCGCGCAACTGCGGGAAACGCTGGCGCGGCTCGAACGCGAATATCGCGATGTGCAGGATGTGGAGTTCACCATCGAGGAGGGCGAGCTGTGGATTTTGCAGACGCGCGCCGCCAAGCGCACGCCGCAAGCCGCCCTGCGTTTTGCCGTCGATTTCGTCAATGAGGGGCTGATCACGCCACACGAAGCCCTGCGGCGGCTGGAGGGTCTTGACCTCGATGTCCTCGTCGGCAAACGCTTGACCGATGTCGGCGAGCCGGCGGGACGGGGAACCGGCGCATCCGCGGGCGTCGCGGTCGGGCGCGCGGCCTTCGATTCCGCGAGTGCCGCTCGCCTCGCCGCCGGAGGCTGCTCGGTCATCCTGGTTCGGCCGGACACCAGCACGGCCGACGTGGCGGGGTTCGCGGCATCCGCGGGCATCGTCACGGCGGCGGGCGGGCGGACGGCTCACGCCGCGTTGGTGGCGCGCCAAATGGGCAAGCCTTGCATCGTGGGATGCGCGGAGCTTGCCGTTGATGTCGCGAGCCACAGGGCGTGGCTCGCAGGCAACGTCCTCGTCGAAGAGGGGGATTGGCTCTCGATCGATGGCGCCGCAGGGACGATCCATCTCGGCCGGGGCAAGGTCGTCGCCGACCGGCCGGAAGCGGAATTGGCAGAAGTCGCTGGCTGGCGTCAGCTGTCGCGCGCGAATACGGCAGACAAATCATCTGGCTCGCGCTAGCCTGACGCGCCATCGAGCAGGGGAGAGAATTGCTTGAGCCACCGCAGGATGTCCCTCGCTCTGCTTATCGACCAGGCGACGGGCACGCACCCCGCGTCATGGCTGGCCCCTGAAACCAACGCCGCCGGCTCGACCGATATCGCCCATTACCGCGCTCTCGCCCAGCTCGCCGAACGCGGGAAGTTCGATCTGTTCTTCGTCGCCGATACGCCTGCGGCTCGCACCGAGAACCTCCACGCCTGGAGCCGCTTCCCGATGTATATGAACGCGCTTGAGCCGGTGACTCTCTTGACGGCACTCGCCGGCTCCACGACCCGGATCGGGCTCGGCGGGACGGTGTCGACGAGCTTTTCCGAGCCCTACAACGTCGCCCGCCAGTTCGCCTCGCTGGATCACGTGAGCTCGGGTCGCGCCGCTTGGAACGTCGTCACCTCGGCCAACGACTACGCCGCCCGCAACTTCGGGCATGCCGTTCTTCCCCCGCATGCGCTGCGCTACGAGCGGGCCGGGGAGTTCGTCGATGTCGTGATCGAATTGTGGAACACCTGGGACGACGACGCCTTCATCCGCGACCGGGAGCACGGCCTCTATTTCGATCCGGCGCGCATGCATGTCGTCCATCATGAGGGTAAGTTCTTCAAGGTGGACGGCGCCCTCAACATCGCGCGCACGCCGCAGGGTCACCCGGTCATCATCCAGGCCGGCGCCTCCGACACCGGGCGGGAGCTCGCGGCGCGAACCGCCGAGGTCGTGTTCGCGAGCGACTCGAGCCCGGAAAGCGCCAAGGCCGCCTATGAGGATCTCAAGGGTCGCATGGAGAAATACGGTCGAGACCACGATCAGCTGAAGATCCTGGCCGGCTTGCCCGTCATGATCGGCCGCACGCAGGAGGAGGCCGAGGAGAAGGCGCAGCGCTTGCAGGAGATGATCCATTCCGATGTCGGGCGATTCCGCCTCGGCACCGACCTCGAGATGGACCTGTCGGACTTGCCCCTCGACGAGCCGATCCCCGAAAGCCGGTTGCCGAAGTCCGCGAATTTCCACAAGGCCTTCTTCGATGGCATCATCAAGATGATCCGGGAGGACAACCCCACCTTGCGGCAGCTCTATTTGCGTTATGAGCGCGGCCGTAAGACGATCAAGGGCACGGCCACGCAGATCGCCGACGTCATGGAGCATTGGTTTGCCACGGGCGCTTGCGACGGATTCATGATGCAGTTCCACACGCTTCCCGGAGGTCTCGAGGATTTCGTCACGCAAGTGGTTCCGCAGCTGCAGCGGCGGGGCTTGTTTCGCACCGACTACGCGGGCCCCACGCTGCGGGACCATCTCGGTTTGCGGCGACCCGCCAACCCGAATACGAAACGGGCCTGACACCCCATGCCGCTTAAGATTCCACGCCTAGCGCCGTCCGCCGCAAGACCAAGCCTCATGTCCAGAAGGAAGCCATCCCCATGCTCGGAAAAGCCCTCGCTCTCGCCGTCTTCCTGTTCCCCGCCGCAGCCGTCGCCGACGATTTGCAATTGGTCGAGCCGGGAAAGCTGACCTGGGGCTCCTCGCCCACATTCGTGCCGTTCGAGTTCATGGTCGACGGCAAGCCCTCGGGCTTCGACGTGGACCTCATGGACACGCTCGCCAAGCGCCTCGGCTTGACCTCCAACATGATGGGCATGGAGTTCAAGGGCGTCATTCCGGCTTTGCTCGGCAATCGCATCGATGTCGGGGTGAGCGGTCTCTACGTCACGGCCGAGCGCCTTCAGGTCGCGGATTTCATCCCCTATGTGCTCGTCGGCAACCAGATCGTGGTGCAGAAGGGCAATCCGAAGCGCATCGCCGACCGCACGACGCTTTGCGGCTTCAAGGTCGCGGTTCCGGTCTCGACTGCCTTCGAGGCCTCGGCCAAGAAGGCGAGCGAGGATTGCAAGGCGAGGGGCAAGCCCGAGATCGAGCTTCTATCGCTCCCGGGCAGCAATAATGTGGCACTAGCCTTGCTGCAAGGGCGGGCGGACGCCGCCTTGAACTCGACCGCGACCATCGCGGCCATGATGGGCGAAAACCCGAACGCCTACGAATTGGCGGGCGAGCCCTTCGACGCCGACACGAAGGTCGGCATAGCGCTGCGCAAGGACAGCATGGCGCTCAAGGCGCGGTTGGAGCAGGCGCTGAAGGCCATCGTCGCTGACGGCATCTATGCGGGGATGTTGAAGAAATGGAACCTGCCGGCGAAGGCGTCCGTGTTCTAGCGCGGGCTCTTCCCTCTCCCGCCTCTGGCGGGAGAAGGCGCCGAAGCCATAGCTTGCCGCGGACGCAGCAAGCGCTCGCTTGCAGCTATGGTCGAGGCGGATGAGGGAGGGTTCCGCTCGGCATCAGCGCCCTCATCCGCCCCTTGCCGACGCAAGGGGCACCTTGTCCCGCCAAGGGCGGGAGAAGGAAGAAGGTGTCGCGATCCCCTCCAATGAAAATGGGTGCCAGTCCGATGCCCCTGTTCCAACCGGCAACCTTCTTCCATTACCTCTTGAGCGTCGATTATGCCGCGGCGGCCGCCAACACGCTGTGGATCAGCCTCGCCTCCCTCATTCTCGGCCTCATTGTGGGCCTCGTCCTCGCTCTCGGCCAGGAGGCGGAGTTTGTGCCTCTGCGCGCCGCAGTCATCTTCTATCTCTGGCTGTTTCGCGGTACCCCGGTCCTGCTGCAGATCGTCTTCGCCTTCAACGTGCTGCCGTCCTTCGGCATCGTGCTGCCGGGCTATGCCTGCGCCATCCTGGCGCTTGGGCTGAACGAGGCCGCCTATATGGCCGAGATCATGCGTGCCGGCATTCGCGCGGTCGGGGAGGGGCAGCGCGAGGCAGCGCGCTCGCTCGGCCTCGAGGAATGGCCGATCATGCGCTTCATCGTCCTGCCCCAGGCGCTGCGCATCGTCATCCCGCCGATCGGCAATCAATTCATCGGCATGCTGAAGCTCTCGGCCCTTGTCTCGGTGATCGGGGTGCGCGAGCTCCTCTTGATCGCCGACCAGGCCGCCTCGTCGAATTTCCGCTATCTCGAGGCGCTCTCGGCGGCCGGCATCTACTACCTCGCGCTCACGACTGTGTTCATGGCCGTGCAAGGCCGCATCGAATGGGCGCTGCGGCGGGACCGGCCGGTGCAGCGGGCGGGGCTCGCGGCGGCAGGGTAGAGAGCCTTACGGGCCTGATCCAGCTCAAAGCGGTCGGCCTCACGCTTAGGGCAACATGACACCTTCAGCGAAGAGGAGGAGGGGCCATGTACAAGAACATCCTGATCCCGACCGACGGGTCGGATCTTTCGGCGAAGGCTGTCAAGCACGGGATCGCGCTCGGCAAAGCCATCGGGGCGAAGGTGACGGCGCTCACGGTATCGACACCGTTTCACATCTTTGCGCTCGATCCGGAGATGATCGAGGACACGCAAGCCACCTACAAGAAGCGTAGCGCGAAGAAAACCGCGGAGATTCTCGATGTTGTCGCCAGCGCGGCCAAGGCGGCGAATGTCGTATGCGATACCGTCCAGGTCGAGCACGAGCACCCCTATGAGGCGATCATCGACACCGCGAGGTCGAAGCGCTGCGATCTGATCCTGATGGCGTCTCACGGGCGACGTGGCGTTTCGGCCGTCGTGCTCGGCAGCGAGACCGTCAAGGTGCTCACTCACTCGAAGATCCCGGTTCTCGTCTGCCGCTGATGGCGCTTCGACGCGGCGGACGCGTCACGGTCGCGAGCTCCCCTTCGGTCAATGGGGCGAGATCCGCGACGCTGAAGCGGGGTCCCATCGATTCGAGCGAGAAGCTGATCGCGGCGGGCGTCGCGCCATCGCCGGAAAGCTCGAATGTCGCCGGCCGGCCGCCATTCGCTTTGTCGTCGATGGTGATCCGGCCGCCGCGTTCGTCGGCGACGATCGAGGCGATGCTGGCATCTTGACCGAAGATCTTGCCGATGCGCGAAACTGCGCCAGCGAGTGCGGCAGGGTCTCGCCAATCGATCTTGGGACGCAGCCTCTCCGGCAGGACGACGCGCATATTGGTGGCGAGGCTCACCGTCTTTGCGTCGATGCCGACCGCGGTGAGGACCGGCCCCCCGCCGAGCACCGCGCGAAACTCGGCCGCCGCGTTCGCCACCAATTCGGGCTCGTTGAACAAGTCGAGGGTCTTCGCCCGCTGCGTGCCGGCAAGATCGGCGCCGGTGATGACGCCTTGCGCGTTCGCGAACACCTCGGCGTGCTCCCGGCCGCTCGCGATGCGCAAGCTCCAGCGGATGTCGCCCGCCTTCGGATGCGGCAGGATCGTCACCCGCCGCGCGATTTCCATATGCGTGACGAGCGCTGTGTCCTCGATACGGGTCCGCGCGATCGCGGCCTTCTCGAGCTTCGCAAGGGAAGAAAAAAAACCGCATCGAGATCGAACAGACTGGCTTCGAGGTCCGGGTCGAGAAGCTGGAGATCGACCGGCTCAGGCCCCGACACCCGTTGCATCGGAATGATTCCGAGCACGCGATCTGCGTACTGCCAGCGATCGACATGCGCGAGATTGCGCGGGTCCTGCGCCTCGATGAGAACGGCTTTCGCATCAACCTCGATCTTGAGGATGCGCGGGTGGGCGCCGATCGCCGAGCGCAATTGCGAGATCACCATGCCGAGCTCGCTACCGTCGTCGAGGAAGCTCGCCTTGGCGCTCCCGCAGGCGAACAGGATCATCACGCCCAGCACCGCCGCCGGAAGCGTCGAGCGGGAAAGCTGAAACGGGTCTCGCATGACGGCGCCCCGCCGCGCGCTCACGCCGATGCGGCGGCCGACGCTCTCGCCCGAACCTTCGGCTTGTAGCTCCCCGGAACCGTGCGGAAGGCGATATTGAGTCGGTTCCAGCAATTGATCTCGACGATGGCGAGCGTCAATTTGGCGAGCTCCTCTTCCGAGAAGACGCCACTCGCCTCCTCGTAGACGGCGTCGGAAACCTCCCTGCCCTCGAGCTCGGTCACGGCTTCGGTCCAGGCGAGCGCAGCCCGCTCGCGTTCGGAATAGAAAGGGCTCTCGCGCCAGGCATCGAGCATATAGACGCGTTGCTCGCTATCGCCATGGGCTCGCAGATCCTTGGCATGCATGTCGATGCAATAGGCGCAGCCATTGAGCTGCGAAGCGCGCAGATAGACGAGCATCAAGAGCTTCTCGTCGAGGCCGAGCTTGGAGACGCGCTCGTAGAACTCCAGCATGATCTTGCGGACCTCCGGAGCCGCCTTCGCATAGTCCAGACGAGGCTTCATGGGTTTCTCCCGCGATTGCCCGGCGCCGTCGCGGAGGCTGCCCTTCCGGCGCCGAATGTCCATCCCTTATGGGCCGTAAAGCTCCAGACCAGGACGATGCCGGTCGTAAGGAGCTGCGCCGGCAGATAGGGCATTAGCCAGCGGTCGACCAGGAGATGCATGACAGCCCAGGTGATCAGGAAGCCCACCCCGGCGACACTCGCGAAGCGCCATATGGCCTGATGATGCGGGCGGTCGCTGCGATAGGTGTGGCGGCGGTTCAGCGCATAGGAGACGATGCCGCCGCCGAGATAGCCGATGAGCGTCGCGGGCACCGGATCGAGCGTCCCCGTCTGCACGAGGCCGATCAGCAAGCCATAATGGACGATCGCCGCGGCGATGCCCGCGCCTCCGAAGGCGAGGATCTGCCGGATCGGCTCGCCGGCAGGAGGGAAGGCCGGCCGCTGCGGATTGCGAGGATCGCTCATGCGAGGCGTGTAGCGCATTTTCGAAGCATTTGCGCGTATGGGAGCGCCGCTATGCCATCGGCACCTTTGCCTTTGCGACATTGTTGGGGATGTTCTCCGCCCGCACCTTCATGCTGCAGGATCCAGTCAGCCATATGGTCGCTACCGGGCTGATATTCGGATTCGCAGCGGGGCTCGTCGCTCGCATGTCGGTGCGGGCCCGGCTCGGCGGCGACGAGTTCGTCGTCGTGCAGCGCGGCGTCGGGCACCGCGACGTGGCCGAGATGCTGGCCTAGCGGATCATCCGGGTCGTCCGAGATCCATACAGGATCGGCAAGCGCGATGTCGGCATCGGAGTGAGCGTCGGCATCGCCCTTGCGCCGGCCGATGGCCTCGACGCCGAAACTCTGATCGCGCGCGCTGACAAGGCACTCTATCTCGCCAAAAGCCGGGGACGCGGGTGCCTCGTCTTTTGCGACGAAGCGGCGCCAAGGGAAGAATCGGCACTGGTTCCGGGCAAGGACCAGTCCGGCCCGAGCCTGAGCGAGGCCAAGGGCTTCAGCGTGGCCAAGGGCTTCAGCGAGGCTGTCGGCTGAGCGGTCGAAGCGCGCGGATATGCACGGACCGGCGAGATTTGGCGCGATTATCGGCGCCGATGCGAAGCAATGCGTCGAAACCCTTGGCTTTGCTCTTGTGGGGTCAGCGATCAGGCTTTATGCCGTGCCGGCCGCGCAATCTTGGCGATCATCCCCCATCCTCGAAAGGAACCCGATCGATGGCCTTCCTGTCCGATGCGTTGAAGCGCGTGAAGCCCTCCGCGACGACGACCATCACGCAAAAAGGGCGCGACATGAAGGCAAAAGGCCGCGACGTGATCTCGCTGTCGGTCGGGGAGCCTGATTTCGACACGCCGGACCATATCAAGGCGGCCGCGATCGACGCCATCAGGCGCGGCGAGACGAAATACACTCCCGTCACCGGCATTCCGCAGCTGCGCGAGGCGATCTGCGGCAAGTTCAAGCGCGAGAACAAGCTCGACTACAAGCCGTCCCAGGTCATCGTCTCCACCGGCGGCAAGCATGTGATTTACAATGCGCTGCTCGCCACCTTGAACCCCGGCGACGAAGTGATCGTGCCGGCCCCCTATTGGGTGAGCTATCCCGAGATGGTGGCGCTGTGCGGCGGCACGGCGGTCACCATCGATTGCGGCATCGAGCATCGTTTCAAGCTCAGGGCCGAGGATCTCGAGCGCGCTATCACACCGAGGACCAAATGGATCATCCTGAACTCGCCCT
>JBIOEK010000101.1:0-9894 GCA_044445925.1 Hyphomicrobiales bacterium | reverse complement strand
GCTTGAAGCGCGAGGCGGTGTCGACGGCTCCGGCGACTTGATCCGGATGAGGCGCGAGCCAAGGCCCGAAGAGCGCGACGAAGACCACGAAGGCGACGATCGCGAGCCCCACGATCGAGAGCCGGCTCTGCCTGAATCGGTAGGCGCCGCGACGCCAGTTCTCGACCCGCGCCGAAAGCGCGCTCCGGGCGCCTCGCTCCGACATCCGGGCAGCCTGCGTCATTCGTAACGCACCTTTGGATTGATCACGCCGTAGAGGAGATCGACGATGAGATTGACGCTGACGAAGACGATGCCGATCGAGAGCGTGACGCCGATCACCGGCATGAAATCCTGCGTGACGATCGCCTTCGTGGCGTAAAGGCCGATGCCCGGCCAGTCGAAGACGGTCTCGACCAGGACGGTGCCGCCGAGCAGCCAACCGAAATACAGCCCGATGATGGTCAGCGTGGCCGACAGGGCGTTGCGGGCCACATATTTGAACAGGATCAGCCGATGCGAGAGCCCTAGAGCCCGCGCGGTCATGACGTAGTCCTGCTGCAGCACTTCGAGCGTCGAAGCCCGCATCATGCGCGTGATCGTGGCAAGCGGCGAGAGGCACATGGCGAAGGCCGGCAATGCCAGATACCGCAAGGCCACGCCGAAGGCATGCGGATCGCCGGCGATCAGGCTGTCGAGCGTGAGGAAGCCCGTGACTGCCGCCGGGGCATCCTCGGTGAGGGGAAAGCGGCCGCCGAGCGGCAGCCAGCCGAGCCACATGGCGAAGGCAAGCTGCAGCAGAAGCCCGAGGAAGAAGCGCGGCATCGAGATTGCGCCCAGCGAAAAGACGCGCGAGGCGTAATCGGGCCAGCGGTCGCGATGGACGGCCGCGAGCAGCCCGGCCGGAATGCCGAAAACCACCGCAAGAAGCATCGCCGCGACGACGAGCTCGAGCGTGGCCGGGAGATAGATGCCGAGATCTTCGAGGACCGGCCGGCGCGTATAGATCGATACCCCCCAATCGCCTCTCAGGAGGCCCGTCGCATAGTTCCAATATTGCATCGGCAGCGGACGATCGAGCCCGTATTCCACGGCGAGATTCCTGATCTCGGCCTCGGAGGCGTTTGGCCCGGCGGCGAGGCGCACCGGATCGCCGGGCAATAACCGCGCCACCGCAAATACGAGGAGCGACAGCCCGACGAGAACCGGGACCAGAAGGATGAGGCGGCGTAGCGCAAACCTCAGCAAGGCCGCGCTCAGGCCAGGGACAGCGGGAACAGCTCGATGGCGTTCGAAGCGACAGGCGTGAACACGAAATTCTGCACGTCGGAGCGCAGCGCGAGCTTGCGCTTCTCGAGCACGCCGAAAATATCGGGCGCATCCGCGACGACGGTCTTCTGGAACTCGGCATAGATGGCCTTGCGCTTCGCCTCGTCCATTTCCGACCGCCCTTGGGCGATGAGCTTGTCGACCGCGGGATTTGCGTAGACCGGGTTCTGCCAGGAGCCGTTCCTGGAGGAATCATAGGCGGCAAAGGCGATATTGTCGGGATCGCCGTAATTCGCCGTCTGGTAGACGGGGAAGAAATCGGAGGTGGTTTCGGGCTTTGCGCACTGCGCCACGAGATCGGGCCAGATCTTCGACTTGATCTCGAGGTCGAGGCCGAGCTGCTTTGCGGCGTCGAGGAGCACGAGACCGAAGCGCCGCTCCTGCTCGAGGCCGGACACGTAGTCATAGGTGAGCTTGGCGCCTTTGCCGGTCGAGGACTTGGCCAGGAACTCCTTCGCCTTCGCGATGTCGGTGCGATAGACCTCGAGATCCGGATCGAAACCGAGTATGCCGGTAGGCAAAGGGCCTTTCATGAGATCGGCGTAGCCGCCATCGGCATCGAGCAAGGCCTGGTAGTTGATCGCGTAGGACAGGGCCTTGCGCAAATTGAGGTCGGTGAACGGGCCATGTCTGGTGTTCATCTTGATCGAGAAGGTCCGGTATTCCGGCTCGACCACCTCGACGACGCCCGGCTTGCCTTTGAGCGCATCCATGTCCTCCGCCGTCAGGTCGACGGCGATATGCGCATCGCCTCGCTGCAGCATCAGGCGCTGGCTCGATGTCTCGCGCACGATCTTCCAGATCGCCCCGTTGAGGTTTCCCCCGCCCGTCTTCCAGGCGTTCGGAGTGCGCTCGAACTCGTAGAGATTGCCGGCTTCCGCGCGGCGCACCCGAAACGCTCCCGAGGCCGCGAAATTGGCGCGCAGATAGTTCTGTCCGTCATCCGAACCGAGATTGGCCTCGACCAGCGCGGGATTGACGACCCAAATCCAGGGCAAGACCTGAAGAAAGGCCGTGAAGGGCTTCGTGAGCTTGATCCTTGCCGTGCCGGGATCGGGCGCCGAGACGCTGTTCTGGTCGAGGATGCCCGAGATCATCCAGGAATTGCCCTTGCCGAGGCGTAGCGCCCGGTTGAACGAGTAGCGCACGGCCTCGGCGGTCACGGGCGAGCCGTCATGAAACTTCGCTCCCGGGTCGAGCTTGAAGACATATTCCATGCCGTCTTGCGAGATCGTCCAGGACGAGGCGAGATGCGGCACGGGCTTTGGCGGATTGCCTTCGACGCGCACGAGCGAATCATAGGTGTTGCGAAGCAGCATCGCCGCCGAGTAGCCATTCGCCACATGCGGATCGAAATTGGGGACATCCTGGTTCGACGCGATGATCAGGATCTTCTTCACCCCCTGGGCCGAAGCTTGCCTGTCGGCCCCGAGGCCGGCGAGCACTGCCGTCGCGCCGGCGACCACGCCGCGTCTTGTCCAATTGGTCATCGCTGTCCTCCTCGCCTGAACCCGTTCGCCATAGAATAGCCGGTGCGCCCTCGATGTCGAGAAGCCCTGTCAATAGGATCTCGGCATGCCGAGGACATGCTCGGCGATGAAGGAGAGGATCAGATTGGTCGAGATCGGCGCCACTTGATAGAGGCGCGTCTCGCGAAACTTGCGCTCGATATCGTATTCCTCGGCGAAGCCGAAGCCGCCATGAGTCTGCAGGCAGGCATTCGCGGCCTCCCAAGCGGCATCGGCGGCGAGCATCTTCGCCATGTTGGCCTGCGCCCCGCAATCGCCGCCGGCCTCGTAGCGGCGGACCGCCTCCTTGACCATGAGCTCGGCGGCGCACATCGCCGCATAGGCCTTGGCGATCGGGAACTGCACGCCCTGGTTCTGGCCGATCGGCCGCCCGAAGACGCTGCGCTCGCTCGCATAGCGCGACGCCTTCCCGATGAACCATTTGGCGTCGCCGATGCATTCCGAGGCGATCAGGATGCGCTCGGCGTTCATGCCCGACAGGATGTAGCGAAAGCCCTTGCCCTCCTCTCCGATCAGGTTCGCCGCCGGCACGTGCACATTGTCGAAGAAGACCTCCGTCGTCGCATGGTTCATCATGGTGCGGATCGGGCGGATGGAGAGCCCGGCCTTCTTCGCCTCGCGCATGTCGAGGATGAAGACCGACAGGCCGTCGCTGCGCTTCTTCCCTTCAGCCTTCGGCGTCGTGCGCGCCAGCAGCAGCATCAGGTCGGAATGCTCGGCACGGCTCGTCCAGATTTTCTGGCCGTTGACCACATACTCATCGCCCTCGCGACGGGCGAAGGTCTTGATCGAGCTTGTATCCGTACCGCTCGTCGGTTCGGTGACGCCGAAGGCTTGCAGGCGCAGGCTGCCCGCGGCGATCTGAGGCAGGAATTCTTGCTTCTGGGCCTCGCTGCCATGGCGCAGCAAGGTCCCCATGATGTACATCTGGGCGTGGCAGGCACCGCCGTTGCACCCCGAACGGTGGATCTCTTCGAGGATGGCCGAAGCGGCCGAGAGGGGGAGCCCGGCCCCGCCATAGGCCTCGGGGATGAGGGCGGCAAGGAAGCCCGAATGGCCGAGCGCCGCGACGAATTCGGTCGGATAAGCCATCTCGCGGTCGAGCTTGCGCCAGTACTCGCCGGGATACCCCTCGCATAGCTTGCCGACCGCTGCGCGGATCTCGGTGTGGTCGACTTGTTCTGTCATCTGCCGCATTCGGATAGGAGGGATGTCGTCTTGAAAGCTAGCGCCGGCGCGCCGATCGCGCAAAGATGATGGCGGGCCCACCGATTCTGGCCTCGTGCCGGCTATCACTGAACCAGGGCTCTTCGATCTTGCGACAGCGTCTTGCGTGAAGGGATTTCCAGCGTGACCAGCATAGAGAAGACCGCGACGGGCGGAGCATCGAGCCGCCATCTCGGCGGAGCCGGGGACAAGGCGCGTCGGGCACAGGCCGCTTCCTGGCCGCCTGCCCTCTACCGTATTCTGAAGCGCTTCGATGTGCGCCAGATGAGCTTCGTGCCGGATGCCGGCCATTCCGAGCTCATCGAGCTCTTCCGCGCCGACCCGGAAATCGTCTCTAATGTGCTGACGACCGAAGAGGAAGGCATCGCCATCGCGGCCGGTGCCTGGCTCGGCGGGCAGCGCAGCGTGCTCCTCATGCAGTCGAGCGGGGTTGGCAATTGCATCAACATGCTCTCGCTGCCGGTAATCTCGCGCTTCCCGCTCTTGATGCTCGTGACCATGCGCGGCGAATGGGCCGAGTTCAATCCCTGGCAAGTGCCCATGGGCCAGGCCACGGAGGCCGCCCTGAAATCCATCGGCGTGCGCAGCATGCGCGCCGAGACGCCGGAGGACCTCGTCGAGGTGGTCGCCTCCGCCGCCGCGCTCGCCTATGAGGCCGACCAGCAGATCGCCGTCCTCATCGGGCAGCGCATGCTCGCCAAGAAAATCTGGTGAGGCCGCGATGAATGCTCAACTCGACCGCCGCGAAGCCGTAGCCTTGCTCTTGCAGGACCGCGGCGATCTCCTCGTGGTCACCGGCCTCGGCTCGCCGGGCTATGACGTGCATGCGGCCGGCGATCACGATGCCAACTACTATCTGTGGGGAGCGATGGGCTCGGCCGCCCTCATCGGGCTCGGCCTTGCGCAGGCGCAGCCCGAGCGGATCGTCGCCGCGATCACCGGCGACGGCGAGCAGCTCATGGGCCTCGGCGGTCTCGCCACGATCGCCGTCGCCAGGCCTGAGAATCTCGTGGTCATCGTCATCGACAACGGCCATTTCGGCGAGACCGGGATGCAGAAGAGCCATACGGGCCACGGCATCGAGATCGCCAAGATCGCCGAGGCTTGCGGCATCGAGGCGCGGATCGCCAAGAGCCTCGCCGAGGTCGAGGCGATGCGGGCCTCCTTGCGGCGCAAGGCCAAGGGGGCGAGGCTCTATGTCGTCAAGGTAAGACCCGAGAACCCGCCCCGCTCGCTGCCGCCGCGCGACGCGGTGCACCTCAAGAACCGCTTGCGCGGCCATCTCGGCCTGAAGGTGAGCTGAACTGGCAAGAAGCGGATCAGGAACGGTCGATTGGATATATTGGGCCATCGCTCATTTGGCCTCTGTCAGCGAATAACTCGTGCTGCGCCCGCCGGCAGCGTCCTTCGTCAGGATGCCGCGGCGGACCAGCTCTTCGATATCGCGCAAGGCCGTGTCCTGCGAGCATTTGGCGAGCTTGGCCCATTTGGAGGAGGTGAGCTTGCCTTCAAATCCATCGAGCAGCCGATTGAGGATGGCGCGCTGCCTGTCATTAAGCGACGTCCCCGCATGCGTCTTCCAAAAGCTGGCCTTTCCTAGCACCGAGGCCAAGATGGTGTCCGCGCCATCGAACGCCCGGCTCAGGCAGCCGAGAAACCAATCAAGCCAATGTGAGATGTCGAGGCTGCCTTTCTGCGTCGTCTCCAGGACATCATAATAGTCATTGCGCTCCTGCTGGACTTGCGCGGACATGCTGTAGAAGCGTTGCGCACTGTGCTCCGAACGGGCGAGCATGAGGTCGGTAATGGCGCGCGCGATGCGGCCATTGCCATCATCGAAGGGATGAACGGTCACGAACCACAGGTGAGCTAAGGCTGCCTTGAGCACGAGGTCCATCCCGTCATTGGTGTTGAACCAGCGGGAGAATGCGCGCATTTCCCGGCCGAGCAAGGCGGCGGCGGGAGCCTCATAGTGAACCCTCTCGCGGCCGATCGGTCCGGAGACCACCTGCATCGGCCCCGAACGATCATCGCGCCACCTGCCAACGGCAATCTTGCTCATGCCACTGTGCCCTGTCGGGAACAATGCCGAATGCCAACCGAATAGGCGCTCGTTGGTGAGTGGCTGGTTGTGGTTTTGCGTGGCGTCGAGCATCATTTCGACCACGCCCTCGACATGGCGGTCGGCGGGGGTAAGGGCGCCGATATCCATTCCGAGGCGCCGCGCAATCGAGGAGCGCACCTGGTCCTTGTCGAGGATCTCGCCTTCGATTTCGCTCGACTTGAGAACTTCCGCGGTCAGGCTCTGAAGTGCAGCCTCCGCGCGTAGGGGAAAGCCAAGCGCCTCCATGCGCGCGATCAGCCGGCCCTGAAGATGACGGACGGCCCCCAGGCGGCCCTCCAAATCCACTCGGCTCCAGCGAAACTTCGGCCAGTCTTCCAACTGGTGGATATAGGTTATTCTCCGCATAATATGCGGAGAATATGTCCCCTATTCGCCGCAAGGCAAGGCCAATCTTCGCATAACCTGCGGAGAATAGCGCCCTATCCGTTGGGCATTATTGGGGATTGTTGCCCCGGACCTGCGAGCTGGAGGCAGAGACTTGTTCCCCAAGGGAGACTCAGCTCTTCGGCAGCTGCAGCACCCGGATCGGCTTGCCGTCGAGGAAAGCCAGCATGTTCTCGACGCTCTGGCGGTAGAAATTCCGCATGGCCTCGGTGACCACATAGCCGACATGCGGGGTCAGCACGGTATTGGGAAGCGTCCGCAGCGGGTGAGCCGGCGGCAGAGGCTCGCGGTCATAGACGTCGAGCGCGGCGACGATGCGGTTCGCCTTCAAGGCCGCGATCAGCGCGGCCTCGTCGATGAGCGGCCCGCGCGAGGTGTTGATGAGCACGGCTCCTTGCTTCATGCGGGCGAGATCAGCCGCCCCGATGATGCCACGCGTGCGGGAAGAGAGAACCAGATGCAGGCTCACCACGTCCGCCCGCGCGAGCAGCTCCTCCTTGGTGACGAGAGCTGCCCCCTGCGCCTTCGCGGCCTCGGCCGTGAGGTTCTGGCTCCAGGCGATCGCCTCCATGCCGAGCGCCTTGCCGTAATGCGCCATGCGCGAGCCGAGCCGGCCGAGGCCGACGAGGCCCAGCGTGCGGCCCGCGAGCTCGTAGCCGCAAGGCACGTTGTCCTGGAACCTGCCCGCCCTTATCTCGGTATCTCCCAAGGGGATGCGCCTGACGGCCGCGAGCATCAAACCGAGCGCCAGCTCGGCGGTCGCCGAGCCCGTGCCGCCGCCCTCGGAGGTGGAGACGGTGACGCCGTTCGCGACGAGATAAGCAAGGTCGATCGACGCCGCGCGCGCCCCGGTCATGGCGAGCATCTTGAGCTTCGGCAGGCGCCGCAGGACCGAGGCAGGGAGCGCCGTGCGCTCCCGCATCGCCATGACGATGTCGAAATCGGCGAGCGCCGCCACCACCTGCTCGTCATCGCCGAAGGCCTCGTGGAAGAAGGCAAGCTCGGCTCGCGCCTCGAGCGCGCTCCAATCGGCGCATTGCCGCGCGATACGCTGCCAATCGTCGAGAATAGCAATCTTCGTCATCACAGATCCTCCCAGGCCTTGCCCGCATCTCCGAAGCCGATGACGCGGGGCTGATCCTCCCGCGCAGATGCGCCACCCGATAGACCGATATGGGCCAGAACGCGAGGCAGCCCCTTTGCCGTCATGGCGAGGAGGCAGGGCCAGCTCTCTTGCCGGGCACCGGCTGCCGACGAAGCCATCCACAACGCTTTCGTCCTGGCCCGATCCTTCTGGATGCTTCGCTGCGCTCGCAATGACGGCGGCGCGCAGGCGACGTGCCCTATCGCTTGGCTGCTGCTATCTTGCTCCCCGACCACAATAGGAATGAGCCCCATGTCCGACCTGCCGAAGAGCGTTCGCATCATGGAAGTCGGCCCGAGGGATGGGCTGCAAATCGAAAAGACCCTGGTCTCGACGAAGCACAAGGTGGAGCTCGTCGAGCTCTTGATCGCAGCCGGGGTCAAGCAGATCGAGGTCGGCTCCTTCGTCAACCCCAAGTCCGTGCCGCAGATGGCCGATAGCGGCGAGGTCTATCGGCTGCTGCCGCAGCGCGAGGATGTCGAGTACCATGGGCTTTGGCTCAACGCCAAGGGGCTCGAGCGCGCCATCGAGAACGGCCGCGTCCTGGTGACGGGCAAGCTCATGATCGCGGCGAGCGATGCCTTCCTGAGGCGCAACACCAACAAGTCGATCGCCGAGACGCTCGGCTCCTTCCCGCTCTGGATCGCCCATTACAAGGCCGCCGGCATCGAGACGGATGATCTCCATATCGGGGCGGCCTTCGGCTGCAATTTCCAGGGGAATGTGCCGGTCGCCTCGGTCGTCGACCTGATCGCGCGCGGCGAGGAGGTGATGGCTGAGGAAGGCTGCACGCTACGCGCGCTCAGCCTCGCCGACACCATGGGCTGGGGCACGCCGCTCCAGACGCAGCGACTAGTCGGAGCCATCCGCGAACGTTGGCCAGGGCTGGGCATCCGGCTGCATTTGCACGATACGCGCGGCACCGCGATGGCGAGCGCTGCGGTGGCGCTCGAAATGGGCGTGCACGAGTTCGACGCCTCGATCGGGGGCCTTGGCGGTTGCCCCTTCGCCGGCAACAAGGGCGCAGCCGGCAATGTGTGCACCGAGGATCTGGTGTTCATGTGCGAGGAGATGGGAGTGGATACGGGGATCGAGCTCGATCTCCTGATCGGCGCCGCCAGGCGGGCCCAGGAGCTCGTCGGCCATGAGCTTCCGGGCAAGCTGATGAAGAGCGGCGGCCTTGCCCAGTACCGCGCCCGCTGAGAGCGAGGCCGCGAGGCGTACTAGTACCTCTGCACAGAGGTCTTGACGGGTTGAACGACGGGCTGCATTCACCATTGCGGCCGTTCGAGCTTGGCCACCGCCCAATGGCCGGAGCCGACCCAAAGCGGTCATGGCAAATGCAGAGCGTCAGCCGTAGTGCACTCCCGTCGCGGGCAGGCGCTGCTGCCGCGCCTGGGCTCAGCACGAGCGCGCCGATCCGCGATAGCGTTGTGCGAGAACGGGCGTCGGCAAGACCGCGGCCTTGAACACGGCAAGCTGAGCCTCGGTGAGCCGATCGAGGAGCCCCGTGTCCGCGAGGGCCGGCACCACCGCGCGCGTGAGACGCGCCACGGCGCGCACATGGATATCGATGTCCGGCACTTGACCTTGTCGCGATGCGTCGTGCGGCGCAACGCTCGCGCTGCGGTTTGGCAGGAAGTGATCGCTTTTTGGCAGAACCTGTATCTCGCGGAGGCGTATGGTGATCGAGGATGTCCAGTGGATCGATCCCACAACACTGGAATGGTTGTCGTGCGTCGTCGAACATGTGGCTCGGCCGGTGATCCTTCGTTGCCGCGATCAGGAGCGACGCAAAATGTCGCCAACGCATATTGGTCTCCTGCCGATCCCGGGACAGATCGCTGGGCTCGATAGCGAGGAGGGACGCTCGCTCAACGTGACCTCCGGGGACGGTGCCGCGACCGATATCCTGGAGAGGCGCAACTGCACCGGAGGCCAAACCGGCCTCAAGCGAAATGGGCTCGTCAATGAGATCTTGCTGGCACTGCACGAATCGCGGCGTCAGCAGGCTAAGCGCGAGATCGAGCGCTACGATCATCTCGTTCAATACGCCCGCGCGCACCCACTGAGATTCGATGAGCGAGACGGACCGATTGGGCAAGAAGGCGCGCCAGGGCGAACGCGCGAATCCGGGCTAGGTCGAGCGCCCCATCCGAAATGGGTGACAGAGCTTC
>JBIOEK010000100.1:0-9903 GCA_044445925.1 Hyphomicrobiales bacterium | reverse complement strand
GGGAATATGTGGAGGAGATGTTCCACAAGGCCAAGTGAGCGCGCATGTTGCAAGATTCGCATCAGCGCGGGGCATATCCTCTCCCCGCAATCGGGGAGAGGTGAGAGGCGTTGCGGCTCTTCTTTGAATATTTCGGCTGAAGCTCCGTCCGTGGCGTCGCAAGGCACCGCCGCGAAAGCCGAAGGGCTCGCCGCCCTCGAGGCGCGGCTCGCGGCCGATCTGCGGGCGCTCAACCATCCGCCCGCGAACTGGGTGCCGCCGACCACGCATCCGGCCGGCAAGGTCACCGATGTCGTCGTCGTGGGGGCCGGCATGTGCGGGCTCGCGGCCTCCTTCGCGCTCCTGAGGCGCGGCATCCGCGATATCCGCATACTCGACCGGGCGCCCTCCGGCCGCGAAGGGCCGTGGATGACCTCGGCGCGCATGGAAACCTTGCGCTCGCCGAAGGAGCTCACGGGTCCGGCCTCTGGCCTCGCCGCGCTCACTTTCCGCCAGTGGTTCTTGGCTCAATTCGGCCAAGCGCGCTGGGAGGAGCTCTATCGCATACCCCGGCCCATGTGGATGGAGTATCTCGTCTGGTTCCGCCGCGTCCTCGATCTGCCCGTCGAGAACGGGGTCGCGGTCACGGCGATCGCCCCGTTCGACGGCCTGCTGCGGCTCGAGCTCGAGGGTAGCGCGGATGGCTTCGCGCTCTGCCGCAAGCTCGTCCTCGCGACCGGGCGCGCGGGCCTCGGCAAGGCGTGCATCCCGGATTTCGTCTCGGGGCTGCCGCGCGGCTTTTGGGCCCATTCCGAAGACGAGATCGATTTTTCGGCGCTCGCCGGCAAGCGCGTGGTGGTCGTCGGCGCCGGCGCATCCGCCATGGACAATGCTGGCGAGGCGCTCGAGCACGGCGCGGTCGAGGTGCGGCTCCTGATCCGCCGCAAGGCCATGCCGCGCATCAACAAGCTGATGGGCATCGGCAGCCCGGGCTTCATTGCGGGCTTCCCCAGGCTCCTGCCCGAATGGCGCTGGCGCTTCATGCATTATGCCGGGCAGGAACAGACGCCGGCCCCGCATAATTCGACCTTGCGGGTCGGGCGCCACAAGAATGCCTTCTTCCATTTCGGCTGTGGCATTACCAATCTGCGCCTCGAGGGCGGCGAGCTCTTGATCGACGCCGCGAAGGGCAAGAGATTTGTCGCCGACTACCTGATTCTCGGCACGGGCTTTGGCGTCGATGCCTTTGCCATCCCCGAGCTTTCGCTCTACGCGCCGCATATCGCGGTCTGGGGCGAGCGCTTTTCGCCGCCCTCCGGCCTCGCCGATGAGGAGCTCGCGCGCTTTCCCTATCTCGGAGAGGGTTTCGAGTTCCTGCCGCGCGGCGCAGAGGCTCCCGCCGGGCTCTCGGATATCCATTGCTTCAACCATGCGGCAAGCCTGAGCCTCGGCAAGGTGTCGGGCGACATCCCGGCGATCTCGACCGGCGCGAGCTGGCTAGCCGAAGCGATAGCCGGCGAGCTATTCTGCCGCGACGTGGAGAAGCACTGGCAAAATGCGCTAGACTATTCGAAGCCAGAGCTGCTCGGCGACGAATGGAGCGATGCCGAAGCCAGCTGAACCTAAGCATCATTCCGAAAAGTGGTCTTCCGGTTTTCGGAATAAAATGATGCGATATCAAAGACTATGAACTGTCATTGTTCACGAATGTCTGGTTAGGAGCCGAGCATGCGCCGCCGCACCTTCATCGCTTCGTTCGCCGCCATGGGGCTGCCTTTCGTGGCGCGCGCCCAGGAGGCCGGTGGCGAAGCCGTGCTGATCGGCGTCTCGGGCCCCTTGACCGGCCAATACGCGCAATATGGCGCGCAGTGGCGCCGCGGCTTCGATCTCGCCCTCGACCATGCCAATGCGCAAGGCGGCGTCAAGGGCCGCAAGCTCGCCTATGTGTTCGAGGACAGCCAGAGCGATCCGCGCCAATCGGTGGCGATCGCGCAGAAATTCGTGGGCAATCCCGCGATCGTCATGGAGCTCGGCGACTTCTCGAGCGCCGCCTCGATGGCGGCTTCCCCCATCTACCAGCGCGGCAGCCTCGTGCAATTCGGCTTCACCAATTCGCATCCCGATTTCACCAAGGGGGGCGATTATATGTGGAGCGATGCGCCCAACCAGGCCGACGACATGCCCCATCTCGCCGATTACGCCGTCAACCGCCTCGGCCTGAAGAGGCTCGCCATTCTCTACATCAACGGCGATTGGGGGCGCACCAGCCAGGAGATCATGGTCGGCGCCGCCAAGGAGCGCGGCGCGAGCGTCGTCGCCTCGGAGGGCTATCTGCCCAATGAGAAGGATTTCCGCTCGACCCTCGTTCGGGTGCGCGACGCCAATCCGGACGGCATCATCCTCATCGCCTATTATCCGGACGGCGCGCTGATCGTGCGCCAGATGCGCGATCTCGGCATGACCCAGAAAGTCGTGGCGGCCGGCTCCATCTATTCGCCGAAATTCCTCGAGATCGCGGGCGATGCCGCCAATCTCGGCATCTTCACCGACACCAATTTCTTCCCAGGCGATCCGCGCCCCGAGGCGCAAGCCTTCATGCAGGGCTTCAAGGCCAAATACGACATGGATCCCGACAGCTACGCTGCGCGCTCCTATGACGCGATGACGGTCGCCTGGTATCTCGCCAAGGAATTCGGGCCCGATCGCAAGGCGATCCATGACGGGCTCTCCGTCATCAAGGATATCCCGAGCGTCATCTATGGCCGCATGACCTTCGATCCGGCGACGCGCCGGGTCGCGGCGCCGATGTCCATCCTGCTGACGATCAAGGACGGCAAGTTCCAGCCGTGGAAGGGGAATTGAACGGCGACCCTGTCATGGCCGCCCTTGTGGCGGGCCCCTTTCCGGCAGGGACGGCAGGCACAAGACGCGCCATGACAGCTTCATCTGCAGAGGCCTGCGGGGCGGAGTGATCTAACCCCTGATGCTCCCCTCCGCCCTTCTCGACTACACCGTCAACGGCCTGATCGTCGGCAACATCTACATGTTGCTGGCGGTGGGGCTCGCCTTGATCTTCGGCGTCTCGCATCTCATCAACTTCGCCCATGGCTCGGTCTATGCGGCAGGCGCCTTCATCGGCTGGAGCGCCATCCATTACCTCGGCACGCCACTGCCGCTGACCATGCTCGTGGTGATGGGGTCTTGCGCCTTGATCGGCCTCCTCATCGAGCGGCTCGGCCTGCGCCCGCTGCGGGACGCGCCGCGCATCGCGCCCTTGCTCGCCACCATCGGCATCAGCCTCGTCCTCGACCAGCTCTTGCAGCTCGTTTTCGGCGCCGATCCGCGCTCGCTGCCGAGCCAGCTCCCCAAATGGCGCATTGGGATCGGCGAGGGCACTATCGGGGCGCTTGATCTCCTGATCTTCGGCATCGGGGTCGCGAGCGCGGCTTTGCTGTTTGGCTTCCTGCGCTTCACCAAGCTCGGCTGGGCGGTGCGCGCCACGGCACTCGATCGCGAGGCGGCCCAGCAGGTCGGCGTCGATGTCGATGCGGTGAACCAGGTCGTGTTCGCCATCGCCTCGGCGCTCGGCGGCCTCTCGGGCATGCTGGTCGGCATGTATTACAACACCATCGATCCGGCCATGGGCTTCCAGGCGACCTTGAAGGGCGTGGTGGCGCTCGTCATCGGCGGCATGGGCAATGTGCCGGGCGCCGTGGTCGGGAGCCTGCTGCTCGGGCTGATCGAGAGCTACGGCATCGCGCTGTTCGGCACGACCTATCGCAACCTCTTCGCCTTCGCGCTCCTGCTCCTCTTCCTGGTCTTTCGGCCGAACGGGCTGTTCAACAACAACCGCCGTCCGCCGCCCGAGCCGCTCACCGGCACCTTCGTGGCACCGAGCCGCCCGGTGGCGCTGCCGTCATGGGGGCTCGGGCTCGCGGCCGCTTCCGTCCTGCTGCTGCCGCTCGTCATTCAGAACGCCTATGTGCTGCAGGTGCTCACCAATGCTTGGCTCTACGGCATCCTGGCCGTCGGACTGACGCTGATCTCGGGCACGATCGGGCTGATCTCGCTCGGCCATGCGGGGCTCCTGGCGATCGGCGGCTACGCCTCGGCGCTCCTGGCCCTCGACCTCAATCTGCCGGTCGAAGCCTCGGTGCCGATCGCGGGTCTCCTCGCCGCGCTTCTCGGCACGGCGCTCGCCTTTCCGGCCTTCCCGCTGCGCGGCCATTACGTCTCGATCGCCACGCTCGGCATGGGCGAGGTGGTGGCGCTCGTCATCCTCAACTGGGAAAGCCTGACGCGGGGGCCGCTCGGCGTCTCGGGCATCCCGCCCTTGTCGATCGCCGGCCGAGCGATCTATTCGCCGCAGGGCCAATATTGGCTGGCGCTCCTCGTCATGCTGGTGCTCGCGACGCTGCAGATCAGGCTGCTGAAATCGCATCTCGGCCGCACCTTCCGGGCGGTGCGCGAGGACGAGGTCGCAGCCAGGAGCTATGGCGTCTCGCTCTACCGCTATAAGGCGCTGGCCTTCGGCTGCGGCGCCTTCCTCGCGGGTACCGCCGGCGCGCTGACGGCGCATATCTATTCCTATATCAATTTCGAGACCTTCGATTCCAATCTCTCGATCCTGGCGCTGACCATGGTGATTCTCGGCGGCATGGGGAATGTGGTCGGCGCGCTCATCGCTTCGGTGGCGCTCATCGCGCTGCCGGAGGTCTTCCGCGCCGCCGCCGATTACCGCATGCTGATCTACGGCATCGTGCTGTTGCTGCTGATCCGCTTCCGGCCGCAGGGGCTGATGGGGACCGTATGAGCGCGCTCATCGAGACCCATGGCCTCAGCCGCCGCTTCGGCGGCCTCACCGCCGTCGACCGGGTCGACCTGAGGCTCGCCGAGGGCGAGTTCGTCAGCGTCATCGGGCCCAACGGGGCCGGCAAGACCACGCTCTTCAATCTGATCACCGGCCTCGACAGGCCGGATGGCGGCAGCGTGACCTATGCGGGCGAGGACATCACGGCAGAGCCGCCAGAGCGGCTAGCCTTGCGCGGCATCGCCCGCACCTTCCAGCATGGGCGCGTCTTCGCCAATCTCTCCGTCATCGACAACGTGCTGATCGGCGCGCATTCGCGCTTGCGCGCCGCGCGGCCGCGCCTGCCCGGCCTTGGGGCTCTGGCCGAGCTTGCGCTGGCGCTCCTGCAACCGCGATCCGTGCGCGGCGAAGAGGCGGCATTGCGGGCCGATGCGATCGAGATCTTGAAGATGTTCGGGGAGCGGCTGATCCCGCGACTCGAACATCCAGCCTACAGTCTCTCCTACGCCAATCGCCGTCGTGTCGAGATCGCGCGGGCGCTCGCGCTTTCGCCGCGCCTGCTGCTTCTCGACGAGCCGACCGCCGGCATGAACCCGACCGAGACGCGCGAGATGCTCGAGATCATCCGCTCGCTGAAGGAACGCGGCCTCACCATCTTGTTGATCGAGCACAAGCTCGACATGGTCATGCGGCTTTCCGACCGTATCGTGGTGATGGATGATGGCCGCAAGATCGCCGAGGGCCTGCCGGGCGAGATCCGCCGCAACCCGCAAGTGATCGAGGCCTATCTCGGTCACGGGCGCGCGGTGGCGGCGGGCGCATGAGCCCTCTTCTCGAGCTTGACGGCATCGACACCGCCTATGGCGCGGTGCAGGTGCATTTCGGCCTGTCGCTTTCGGTCGGCGAGGGCCAGATCGTCTGCCTGCTCGGGGGCAACGCCTCGGGCAAGTCGACGACCATGAAGGTGATCCTCGGCCTCGTGCGGCCGCGCTCGGGCGCGATCGTCTTCGACGGGACGTCGATCGCCGGCCTCTCGACGCCGCAGATCATCAGGCGCGGCATCGGCTCGGTGCCCGAGAGCCGGCGCCTGTTCGCGACCATGACGGTGCGCGAGAACGTCCTGATGGGCGCCTATGCGCGCCAGGACCGCGCCGCCGTGGCCGAGGATTACGAGCGCATGCTCGGCCTCTTCCCGCGCATCCGCGAGCGCATCGGCCATGAGGCCGGCACGCTGTCGGGCGGCGAGCAGCAGATGGTAGCCATGGCGCGCGCTCTGATGGGGCGTCCGCGCCTGATTTGCATGGACGAGCCGACCATGGGGCTCTCGCCCATCGCGGTCGAGCAGGTGCTGTCGCTGATCTTGACCGTCAACGGGCAGGGCGTGACCGTGTTCATGGTCGAGCAGAACGCCACCCTCGCCTTGCAGATCGCCCATTATGGCTATGTGCTCCAGGCAGGCCGTATCGTGCTCTCGGGACCGGCGCGGCAGCTCCTCGGCAATCCCGAAATCCAGGATGCTTATCTCGGAGGCGAAAAGTGACCCAAACCAAAGGTCTAATGCCGGAGGGGGACGTGGTCGACACGATCGCCGGCCTCGAGCCGGGATCGCGTCTCGCGGAGCTGCGGCGCCGGCGCGGAGAGGTCTTCCGCCACGCCCAAGGCAGCCACGACGTGCTGCTCCTGCCGGTCGATCCCGGCGGCGTCAGCCGGGCCGAGCGCGCCGCGATCGCGCTGCGCGTGGCGCTCGCCGCGAAGGACGAGAAGCTTGCCGCCCATTACCGGATGCTTCTGCGCCAGGCCGGCGGCGAAGCCCTCATCGCCGCAATCGAGCATCCGGGCGCCGGCGATGCTGGAGCCCGGCTCGCCGCTCTCTTGCGCCATGCCGATCTTCTTGCCCACACGCCCCGCGACGCGACGCAGGCGGACCTGCGCAAGCTCGAAGCGCTCGGTCTCACGAGCCGCGATATCGTGGCGGTCTCCCAGCTCATCGCCTTCGTGAGCTTCCAGACGCGGCTACTGGCGGGGTTGCGCATCATGCGGGAGGAACGGCCATGAGCGCCAAGAGCTTCACCCTGAAGCCCGTCGAGTGGAAGCCCTGGCTCGACCTCGTCGATGTCGAGACCGCGACCAAGGAGCAGCTCGCCGCCATCGACGCCGCCCCTGCCGGCTCGCGGACCTCGCCCTATGTGCTGACGCTGCTGCACGATCTGCCCTCGCTTTCCGAGCGCTCGCCGCTCTTCAACAGCGCCATGTATGCGCCGCAGGGATTGCCGCGCGCCGAGCGCGAGCTCTCGACCGTCATCGCCTCGATGGTGAATGGCTGCATCTACTGTGCCTCGGTGCATTCGCGCCGCTTCGCCGATCTCACCAAGAAGCCGCAGGTGATGCAGGCCCTGTTCGAGGAGGGCTTCGAGGCAAGGCTCGAGCCGCGCCTCAGGGCCATCGCCGATTTCGCCCGCAAGCTCTCGCATGCGCCCCATGAGATGATCGCTTCCGACCTCGAACCCCTGCGCCAGGCCGGCCTCGACGATTTGCAGGTCCTCGATTTGATCCACGCGACGGCGATGTTCGCCAATGCCAACCGGCTTATGCAGACATTGGGCGAATCGGTGCCCCCGTCAGAAGGCTGAGCCGATCGAGCCTGGTTCGCTTCCCGTCGCCGGATGCCGAGAATCGGCGGGCACGACTTGGCTCAAGCTCAAGCGCCTGGAAGGTCGCGAAAGCGCACGGTCGCGGCGTCGAGCCGCGCCAGCAGCCCCGGCAAAGCCTCGCTCGCCAGAAATTCATGTTCAAGCGGGCGCGTTGCAGCGATGGAGCCGGCCTCCCGAGGCTCGGCGTCCATGAAACCTGGATGGCACATGACGAGATGGCGTTTTCCAGGCGCACGCAAGAACCTCGCGAAGTCGGCGGCATAGTCCCGGCGCGGATCGAAGGGGACGATGCCGGCAAAGCCGGTATTGGCGGCGATGCCCCTGGCCACGAGCTCGCTGCCGAAGCCGCGCGCCAGCCACGAGATCGACAGGGCCTTGCCGACGCAGAGGCGCCGCGTCGCGATGGCGCCGAGGCGATCCGCCGGATCGCGCACATATATGCGGCGGGCGAGACCGAGCGCATCGAGCGCCTTGAACAGCGCCTCGCGGATGCGTGGAAAAGCATGAACATGCTGATGCCCGTCGAGAAAATCGGGCTCGCGCCCGATCAGGCGCGCGAAGGCATCGATTTGGCGGAGAAACTCATCGGAAATTTCGGAGAGCGGCGGGTGGCCGGACAGCGCCCCGCGCAGCACGCGGCCGAGGGGCGGCAGCTCGCCCGTCGGCGCGAAGCTCGACATAACGCCGAGCGAGGAGCCGCTGGTCAGGTTGAGATGCACGCCGAGATCGGCCTTGCCGGCAAACTCCCGCAGGCGCGGAGCAGCCTCTTGCCAATTCGGCCGGTTGCTCATGGCGCTCGCGGCGCTGAGGCGACCATGGCGCAAGAGATCGAGAATCGCCTCGCTCACTCGAACGCTCAAGGCAAAATCGTCGGCACAGAGGACGAAGCGGAGCATGGGGTGCGATGAGAGCCGTTCTCTCCCGAAGGGAATGAACGACAATACCGGATTATTTGCTCAAGCGCATGATCCCGAAAAGCATGCCCTTGCGGAGGCGAGGGCGGCCCCACTTTTCGGAGCAGCGAATCGCTCGGCCCGCGACCTCGGGAAAGATGGCCGGGGCCCCCCGGCCATGGTGAGGGTGCCGATCGATCGGCACGCGATTGACAAAATCAGCGACGCTTCTTGCGCTGCTGGCCGAGGCCCATTTGCTTGGCGAGCTTGGAACGCGCCGCGGCGTAGTTGGGAGCCACCATCGGGTAATCGGCCGCAAGGCTCCATTTCTCGCGATATTGCTCCGGCGAAAGTCCGTACTGCGTACGCAGATGACGCTTCAACGACTTGAACTGCTTGCCGTCCTCGAGGCAAATGATGTAGTCTGGGGTGATCGATTTCTTCACCGGAACGGCGGGTTTGGCGGCTTCCGCGGGGGCAGCGGCTTCACCCGTCGTCACGCGCGACAATGCGCCATAGACGTCCTTGATGAGGGTCGGCAGGTCGCCCGCGCCAACCGAGTTATTGCTGACATAAGCGGACACGATGTCGGTCGCGAGCTCGATGAACTGAGCGGACCCCTCGGTTGTGTTCATTTCCATCTAACCTTTCTGGATCAATCCGATGACCAAGGCAAAACCTCTCCTATCAGCCGCATTGGCCGACAGAGACTCGCAGGATTTGCCCTGTTTCTCCCCGCATCGACTTCGCGGGTGCGCGGCATCCGATTCGAATTAAGCCGCCACCCATGGCTCTAATCTGTCTCTTCAGTGAGTTCAAGTCGAAATTCAGCATTCACCGCAAGTATCGGCGTGCCCATGGCGATGAAAATCTTAATTCGAGCAAAGTGCGGGGCTACAGACCCTTTAATTGCGCGCATCTCGTCATATTCCAACGCATAGCTACAGTTGTCGGCCAGGTTCCTGCATGAGCGCTGCCATGAAGCGTACGAAGAAGTCCGGGGCGAAGTCGTGAATGCTCCCCTCGCGCCACCGGGGCCCGAGGCGCCCCGCGCCGCCGCCGAACCGCTCGAGCGCGTCATTCACGGTATTGTTATCCGCGATGATCATGCCTGGCTGAAGGCGGCGAATTGGCGGGACGTGCTGAAGGACGCCTCCGCGTTGCCGGGGAATATCCGCGCTCATCTGGAGGCGGAAAACGCTTATGCGGCCAGGCTCCTCGCTCCGCTCCTGCCGCTCGCCGGCGAGCTGCGGGCCGAGTTGCGGGCCCGCATCGAGGATGAGGATGCGACGGCGCCGGTGCCGGATGGTCCCTTCGTCTATTACCGCTTCTGGCGTCGCGGCGCCCAGCATGGCTGCGTCGCCCGCCGCAAGCGGACGGGCGGGGAGGAGGAGCTGCTGGTCGATGGCGAGGAATTGGCTAAAGGAAAGGCGATTATGCATCTTGCAAACCATGAGGAATTTGCCTAACCTCCCGCCCAGAATCGCCCGCTCCGGGAGGGGGAAATGTCCAACGCGCTCTACTACGGCGACAACCTCGCGGTGCTCCGCAAGCTACTTTGATTTCGCCT
>JBIOEK010000099.1:0-9963 GCA_044445925.1 Hyphomicrobiales bacterium | reverse complement strand
TTCATCATGAAGAACGCCTCGAAGGTGATCGTGGTGCCGGGCTACGGCATGGCGGTGGCGCAGGCTCAGCACGCCTTGCGCGAGATGGCCGATCTCCTGAAGAAGGAGGGCGTCGATGTCTCCTACGCCATCCATCCTGTCGCCGGCCGCATGCCCGGCCATATGAATGTGCTGCTCGCCGAGGCCAACGTGCCCTATGACGAGGTGTTCGAGCTCGAGGACATCAATTCGGAGTTCGCGCAGGCCGATGTCGCCTATGTGATCGGTGCCAACGACGTCACCAATCCGGCCGCCAAGACCGATCCGAAATCGCCGATCTACGGCATGCCGATCCTCGATGTGGCCAACGCCAAGACCGTGCTGTTCGTCAAGCGCGGCATGGGCTCGGGCTATGCGGGCGTCGAGAACGAGCTCTTCTTCCGCGACAACACCTTGATGCTGTTCGGCGATGCCAAGAAGATGACGGAAGCGATCGTCAAGGCGATCGGGCATTGAGCGGAGTGTGACGGGCGCTGCTTATTCGACAGCTGTTGGGGGCAGTTCCGTGCTCAACGTGCTGAAACAACTCTCCTTTGGGTATTCTCACGCGCGGCGGCTGGGAGGTGATCGACAGCTTTCTCGATGAGTTCCGGTTGCCTTGATCGCGTTCGAGAGAGCCGAACCGATTAAAAGGTCGCCGTTGCACTGACATGGCCTCAATCTGAACCCATCCCGCTTTACGGCTTTGCAGCATGGCGCTTGGACACGACCCCGACCCGACCCTCGTCATCCGCGAGATGAGCGACACCGACCGCGATGCGGTGATCGCGCTCCTTTGGGAACTCAATCGCTATGAGGCCGAGCTCGATTTGCGCGAGCAGCCCTTCGCCCAAGATCGCGACACGAGCCATGCGGCGGCGATCGCCTGCTTCGACAGGGATTGCGAGCGGGCGGCTGAGCATGAAGGGGCGTTGATCGTCGCGGAGCGGGACGGGGCCGTCATCGGTTTCCTCTGCTGGCTGGTGGAAACGGCGGAACCGTTCGTGCGGCCGCAGATGCGCAGCTATGGAAATGTGGCGGATCTTGTGGTCGCGAGCGATCATCGTGGATTGGGGATCGGCACGAGCCTCCTCGTCGAGGCCGAAAGGCTCACCCGCGAGAGGCGGCTCGGGCGCCTGGCGATCGGGGTGTTGCACGGCAATGTCGGCGCCGCTCGCGCTTATGAGCGCTTCGGCTTCAAGCCGCATGCGACCGAGATGTTGAAGGCTTTGGATTGAGCAGGTCGGCGAGCTCTCGAGCGGCGTATGCTTGGATCAAATTGCTGTGACGTGCTTGTCCTCTTGTATTCGCGCCTGACGCCGGGCGTCTTGCCCTCTCTCCTCGCGGGAGAGGGTAAGCGCAGGAAGGCTCGCCCATACCTCCTCTCGGTTCAGCCAAAGCAGGAAGGTACGAGCGAAACCACCGAGGACGAGCCATGGACAGTCTGAAATGGCTCGCTATCATCGCCATCGCGGGCTATGCGCTCATCGTCGGCGCGATGTATCTCTACCAGCGCAAGCTCGTCTTCCCGGTTCGCCCCGAGCGCACGCCGCCGACTGATGCCGGATTCCCGGAGGCGCAGGAGCACGTGCTCGTGACCGATGATGGCGAGCGCATCGTCACGTGGCTCAGGCCTCCCGCCGATCGGAGGCGACCTCTCTTCCTGATGTTTCTCGGCAATGGCGACAATCTCGGGATCGTGGCGCCGAATCTGCGCGCCATGGCCCAAGACGGTTCGGGCGTGCTCGCCGTCGCCTATCGCGGCTATTCGGGCTCGACCGGCGAGCCGAGCGAAGCAGGCCTTACGCTAGATGCGGAGGCGGCTTATCGCTTGGCCTCGAGCTTCGTTCGGCCGAGCCGCATCGTGCTCTTCGGCTACTCGCTCGGCTCAGGCGTGGCGGTGCCGCTCGCGGCACGCCACGACGTCGCGGCGCTCGTCCTGCTTGCGCCCTTCAGCTCGGCCGTCGCCGTCGCGGCCGCGGATTATCCCTTCATCCCCGTCCGCTTGCTCATGAAGGACCAGTTCCGCTCGATCGACGTCATCGGCAAGGTGAAGGTGCCGATTCTCATGGTGCATGGCGAGCGTGATCCCGTAGTTCCGATCGCCTTCGGGCGCGAGCTCTATGCGGCGGCGCCCGAGCCGAAGCGCTTCCTGGCGCTGCCTGAGGCCGATCATTTCACGCTCTTCCAGAGCGGCGCCGTCTCGGCCATCCGTGCCTTTCTCGACCAATTCGGCTTGCGTTGATCGCTTGCCCGTCCCTTTCAGCCCCTTGCCGGCTCATCGCTCGGTGCGCCGCAAGGAGAGAAACACCAAGGCGGCCGCGAGCGCGACGGCGGACATGGCGAGCGGCAGAGGCAGGGCCGAGCTGCCGAGCGTCAATCCGATGCCCGCGCCGACCAGCGCCGAGAAGGTCATCTGCGTGACGCCGAGGCATGAGGAGGCAGCGCCCGCTCGATCCGGAAAGGGCGCCATCGCGGCGGCCAGTGCTTGTGGAAGAACGAGGCCAACGCCTGCCATGTAGATCATCGCGGGGATGACGATCTCGGCGGCGGAACCCGGACCGAAGCCAACCAAAGCGAGCATCAGGAGGGAGCCGATGACGAGGAGCGGCACGCCGACCGCGATCGTCGAGTCGAGGCCGCGCGATACCGCAAAGCGCGACGCCAGCATCGATCCGATGATGAAGCCGATGACGTTCAGCGCGAAGGTGAGCGCGAAGGCGATCTCGGAGAGGCCGTAGACGCCTTGCAGGATGAAGGAGCTCGCCGAGATGAAGCAGAACAGTCCCGAATAGACGAGCGACACGAGCGCCACATAGGCGCGGTAGACGGGACTGCCGATGAGGCCGCCGAAGCTGCGCACGATGCCCCATGGCGAGATCGGCCGGCTCGAGCGGATCTTCAATGTCTCGGGCATGAAGGTCGCGACCACATAGACGAGGCCGAGGCCGACCAGCACCATGACGGTGAAGATCGACCGCCAGCCGGCGAGATTGTGCATGATGCCCCCGAGGATAGGTGCGATCGCCGGCACGATGCCCATGATCATGCCCATGCGCGCCATCTCGCGTCCGGCGCGCGGCCCTTCATAGAGGTCGCGCACGATGGCGCGTGCGATGACGATCGGTCCGCAGGTCGCGACTGCTTGCGCGAAGCGCGCCAGGATGAGCAATTCGATCGAGCGCGTGAAGGCGCAGGCGGCCGAGGCGACGATGTAGAGCGCGAGGGCTGCGAGCAGCACGGGCTTGCGGCCGTAACGGTCGGAGAGCGGCCCGTGATAGAACTGGCCGACCGCGAATCCCGCGAGGAAAGCCGACAGCGTCAGTTGCACATGGGCCGGGTCCGTGCCGAGTTCGCGCGCGATCGCGGGCATCGAAGGCAGGTACATGTCGACCGACAAAGGGCCGATGGCGGTCAAGAGCGCGAGGACCGCCGTCAGAGCGAGCGAATTCGGGCGCAATTGCATTGGATTCTGCTGGCGAAACGACGGCCGCGGCGCCTTGCCGTCCGGCGTCCGCCTGCTCAGCCGTAGCGGTGCAATCGGGCTCCGTGGCGTTTCATCCAGGCCTCGGCCTCGTCGGTGCGGCTGCACAGGACGCGCGTGAGGCTCCAAAATTTGTGGGAATGATTGAGCTCCCGCAGATGCGCGACCTCATGGGCGGCGAGGTAGTCGAGCACGAAGGGCGGAGCCAGAATCAGTCGCCAGGAAAACGACAAGGTCCCGTTCGCCGAGCACGAGCCCCATCGGCTCTTGGTGTCCTTGATCGAGATCCTGCGTGCCTTCGCCTTGGCTGCGGCTAAATGACGCGCCACGGCGGCTTCGAGATCGCGGCGAGCCTCCCGCTTCAGGAACTCCGTGACGCGGCGCGCCACATGCTGGGGCGAGCCCGGCACCTCAAGGATGCGCACCTCGCCGATCCGCGTTGCACGCACCAGCCCGCGTACGGCTCCCGTTTCGGTGACGTGATGGTCGGCCCCACGGATCGGGAGCGTCTTGCCGGCCCTGAAGGGGATCTGCGCCGGAACCCGCGCCAGCCTAGTCGCGAGCCAGCCGGCGTGACGGGCGGCGAAGTTGGTGGCGACCGCCAGGTTGCCTCGAGCCGGAAGGGTGAGGACGGGGTCGGATGTGCCGGCCCTGATTCGCAGCGTGACTCGCCTCGCCCGAGACGAACGGGTGACCACGACGCGATAAGTCACCCCGTCATGGGCTATATCGATGAAGCCCGGCGCTCCGGGCGCCCTGAATTGCTTGGTCGTTGCCATATCCCAAGCATGCCCGAGCTTTCATGATTCGT
Organism: Hyphomicrobiales bacterium; assembly: GCA_044445925.1. GTDB lineage: Bacteria > Pseudomonadota > Alphaproteobacteria > Rhizobiales > Beijerinckiaceae > GAS188. The sequence goes on along the minus strand of JBIOEK010000099.1, from coordinate 5,650 downwards.
CAGCATGTTTTTGAACGAAAAGAGAACAAATTCGAGCAAGAGCAAACTGGCATGCTCTCCTTCGGTCTGCTAGGCTAAAAGGTTGGGGTGATGCTCAAGAAACCCGTCTCAGGCGCTGAAAGCTAGGTTTTTCAGTGACTTGGTCCTCTTCCCTGGCGAGGATGAACTGCTCGATCCGAGGCACGATTTCGCCGCGGAAACGCGAGCCGTTGAACACCCCGTAATGCCCGACCTCGCTTTGGACGTAATGAACGCGCTTTGCCGCCGGGATATTGACGCATAGCCGCTGTGCCGCCTGCGTTTGGCCGACACCCGAGATATCGTCATTCTCGCCCTCGACCGTCATCAGGCCGGTCCGGCGGATATCGGCGAGGCTCACTTGCCTGCCACGATGCGTCATCTCCCCTTTGGGCAAGAGGTGCTTGACGAAGACGCGGTCGACGGTCTCGAGATAGAACTCGGCGGTCAGATCCATGACAGCCAGATACTCGTCATAGAATTCGCGATGCTTCTCGGCTGAATCGCCATTGTTCTGAACGAGATGCCGGTAATAGTCCCAATGGGCGGACAGGTGGCGGTCGAGATTCATCGCCATGAATCCGGAAAGCTGGAGGAAGCCCGGATAAACCTCGCGCAGCACGCCCGGATAGGGGAACGGCACCCGGGTGATGCAGTGGCGGCGGAACCAATCGGTGCCGCGCTCCTCGGCGAGCACATTGACCGCCGTCGGGCTTTCCCGCGTATCGATCGGGCCGCCCATCAAGATCATTGAAGCAGGCGAGGCCGGATCCTTGGCGGCCTCCATGCAGGCGACCGCAACCGCGACTGGCACTGAGGGTTGGCAGACCCCGATTACATGCGTCTTGGGCCCGAGATCGCGCAAGATGGCGATGAGATAGTCGACATAGTCGTCGAAACCGAAATTTCCGGCCGCCATCGGCACCATCCGGGCATCCGACCAATCCGTAATGTAGACCTCGTGTCCAGGCAGGAAAGCCTCGACCGTGCCGCGCAGGAGCGTCGCGTAATGGCCCGACATCGGCGCCACGATCAGGAGTCTCGGCTGTTTCGGGGCGGATGGCGGCAGGTCGCGGACGAAGCGAATCAGGCGGCAGAAGGGGCGCTCCCAGACGATTTCCTCGGTCACCGCGACCGTCTCGCCGCGGACCACCGTGCTCGCAAGCCCGAATTCCGGCTTCTCGTAGCGGCGCGTGCTGCGCTCGAATACGTCGCAAGCTGCGGTCATCGAGCGCCCGAAAGGCGTCCAAGAGGCTGGATTCGCAGGGCTCTTGAAGAAAAGCCTTGCCGCCTCGGAGGCCGCGCGAGCCGGGGCAATAAATGCCAGCGAGGCTTCATGCAGAAAATAGGACAGTTCCATCAGGCGACCCTTTGCGTAACCGCGGACGAAAACGCCGCGTCCGGTGCGCGGAGGCCGCCAGCAACAGACTATAAGATAGCGCCTGGATGCCGCATTGCAACATCGACCCTGTGCATAACAGGTGGCGGACCTGGAAAAACCCTAGCATCGCAGTATCTAAGGAATGATCAACACGGACCAAAACTGGCTTCATTCGCCCATCGACAAGAGTGATCCTGCCCGCCGCGCACTTGCCAGCAAGGCCTTGAACGCCAGGGCGCCGAGCGTGATCCAGACGAGATTGAGCGCGAACGAATAGAGCAGCAGATCGATGCGCAACGTCTTGGCAACGAGCATGGCGCGCATGGCCTCGAACACATAGGTCGGAGGCAGCGCCCAGGCGATCGGCTGCAGGAAGCCCGGCAAGGTCGTCACCGGATAGGAGATGCAGGCGAAGGGCATCATCGCGAACATGGCGCTCCAGGCGATGGTCTCGGCCGCGAGCCCGTTACGCAGGATCAGCCCCGAGGTGACGAGACCGACGCTCCAGCTCGTCAGCATCAGATTGACGAACAGCCATGGGATGGCGAGGCTCAAGGCGGCAAGATCGAAGCCGAAGAAGGTCGTGGCGATGAGCACTGCAGGGACGAGGCCGATCATCAGGCGCAGAACGCTCATGATCATGAGCGATGCCACGAATTCGGCCGGTCGCAGGGGGCTCATCAGGAGATGGCCGAGATTGCGCGACCATACCTCCTCGAGAAAGCTCATCGAGAAGCCGAGCTGGCCGCGAAACAGCACGTCCCAGAGCAGGATGCCGCCGATCAGCGTTCCCGCCGCGAGCACCGGAATTTGCGAAGTGCGGCCGACATAGAGCTGCAGGAAGCTCCAGGTGAGCAGCTGCACCGTCGGCCAGTAGATGAGGTCGACGAGGCGCACCGGCGAAGCGCCGAGGAGATAGAGATGGCGCTCGACCATGGCGAGGACGCGCGCGGTCGAGAAGCTTGGCTTTGCGCTCTTATCGCTCATGGCGCGAGGCTCGAGGCCTTGCTCCTATCGCCATGCCCGCGCGCCACGTCGAGGAACACCTCCTCGAGCGTCTCGCGGCCAAAGCGCGCGATGAGCGCATCGGGGGGCTCATCATGCACGATGCGCCCCTTGCGCATGATGATGACGCGGTCGCATAGCCGCTCGACCTCGCCCATATTATGGGATGCGAGGAGTATCGTCGCGCCGCGGCGGCGGCGAAATTCCTCGAGATGGCTACGCACCCAATCGGCCGTGTCGGGATCGAGCGAGGCCGTCGGCTCGTCGAGGAGCAAGAGGTCGGGGTCGTTGATCAGCGCTTTCGCCAAGGCGGCGCGGGTCTTCTGCCCGGCCGAGAGTTCCCCGGTGCGCCGGTCGAGGAACTCCACGAGGTCGAGTGCGCGGGCGAGCTCCTCGATGCGGCCCTTCAATCCCGCAACGCCATAGAGCTTTCCGAACACCTTGAGATTCTGGCGCACGGTGAGCCGGTGCGGCAGGTCGGCATAAGGGCTTTCGAAATTGATCCGGTGCAGCACGTCGGCGCGCTCGCGCGCCATGTCGGCGCCGAAGACTTGCACCGACCCCGTGGTCGGGGTGGTCAATCCCATGATCATGGCCAATGTAGTGGTCTTGCCCGCGCCGTTGCCGCCGAGCAATCCGACGACACTGCCCTGCTCGACGCGAAAGCTCAGCCCATCGACCGCGGGGGTACGGTCATAGGTCTTGGTCAGATTGTCGGCTAGGATCGCCGGCGGCGATGATGGCGTCATGCGAGAATCGAGAGGGTCAGGGGTGTCGCGAAATGAGCCGGCCCTATATGGCAAAGCGCGGAACAGATAGCCATGGCGGGTGTCCGAAAGGGTAGCGGATATGCGCGGGGAGGCCACGCCGCCATGTTCACGCTCGTCGAGGTCGAGGAAGCCGCCTCGCTGGTGCACCGTCATATGCCGCCGACGCCGCAATATGCGTGGAAGCTGCTCGGGGCGCGCTTTGGCTGCGAGGTCGTCGTCAAGCACGAGAACCATACGCCGGTCGGCGCATTCAAGCTGCGCGGCGGCATCGTCTATGTCGAGCGCCTCAGGCGCGAACGTCCCAACGTCAAGGGTATCGTGTCGGCGACGCGCGGCAATCACGGCCAAAGCCTCGCCTTCGCGGGCGGGCTTTTCGGCGTGCCGGTCGCGATCGTCGCGCCGCGCGCGAACTCCGTCGAGAAGAATGCCGCCATGCGGGCGCTCGGAGCCGAGCTGATCGAGATCGGCGACGATTTCGACGATGCCAAGGCTGCGGCGACCAAGATCGCCGAGGAGCGCGGCTTCGAGTTCGTCCCGTCCTTCGCGCCGGATCTCGTCAGGGGCGTGTCGACCTATGCGCTCGAGCTCTTGCGCGCCCATGCCGATATCGACACGCTCTACGCGCCGATCGGATTGGGCTCGGGGATTTGCGGCCTGATCGGCGTGCGCGACGCGATGGGGCTCGGGACGCGGATCGTCGGCGTCGTCCCCGAGCGCGCCAACGCCTATCGCCTTTCCTTCGATGCGGGGCGGGTGGTGCCTGTGAATTCGGCCTCGACCTTCGCCGACGGCATTGCGGTGCGGGTTCCCGATGCTCAGGCGCTCGAGATCATCCGCAAGGGCGCCGCGCGGGTCATCGAGGTTTCCGAGGACGAGATCGCCGAAGCGATCCGCATCCTGCACGAGGACACGCACAACATGGCCGAAGGCGCGGGCGCGGCCGCGCTCGCCGCCCTCGCCAAGGACAGGGATCGGGGTCCGGGTGCGAAGGCCGCGATCATCCTTTCGGGCGGCAATATCGACCGCGCTCTCGCCGCCAAGGTTCTTTCGGGCGCTACCCCCGGCTTGGACATGACAGCATGAAGCGCCTCATTCTCCTGCGCCACGCGAAATCGGCGAGGCCGGCAGGCATCTCCGACCATGAACGGCCGCTGGCGCGTCGCGGGCTCGACGATGCCCGCGCCATGGGGTTCTACCTGAAACAGGAGATGCTGCTGCCCGATCTCGTCCTGGTCTCCACCGCGAGCCGCACGCGGCAGACCTGGGACATCGTGATCCAAGGGTTTGGGGACGTGCCGCGCGTGCGCTTCGAGGCGAGGCTCTACGATGCCTCGGCGGCGCGCCTCGCGACCGTACTCGCCGAGACGCCAGACAGCGTCGATGCGCTCTTGCTGATCGGCCATAATCCGGGGGTGGCGGACCTCGCGCTTCGCCTTGTCGGCCATGGCGATCGCTACGCGCTCGCCCGGATGCGGGCGAAATTTCCCACCTGCGGTCTCGCGGTGCTCGACCTGCCGGGCGGGGATTGGCGCAGTCTGGCCGCGGGCTCGGCGAGGCTCGATCGCTTCGTCACGCCGAAAAGCCTCGGCGCCTTATCCGATGACTGACGTCACTCGAATATGACCGCACCAGCCGGAATTCTCGGGGAGGCGGTCTCGGCCGCTCGCTCCCTTGCGGAAGCCGCGGCGAACTGGTGGTCGCCCAGGCTGCGCCTCGGCGTCACCGGCCTGTCGCGCTCGGGGAAGACGATCTTCATCACGGCCTTCGTGCATGCCCTCGTCGCCGGTGGGCGCTTGCCGATGTTCGCGTCGCAGGCGCAAGGCCGAATCCGCCGAATCGGCCTCACCTTGCAGCCCGACGACACCGTGCCGCGCTTCGCCTATGAGGAGAATCTCGCCGCCATGGCGGGGGCGGCCCGGCATTGGCCGGAATCGACGCGCCGCATCAGCGAGCTATCGGTCGAGATCGAATATGAGAGCAATGTCTCTTGGGTCGGCGGCCCCCACCGGCTGACGCTCGACATCGTCGACTATCCGGGAGAGTGGCTGCTCGACCTTCCCTTGATCGAGCAGAGCTACGCAGAGTTCTGCGCTTCGAGCCTTGCCACGGCGCGAGAGCCGGCGAGGCAGGCGCTGTCTTGCGAATGGCGCGCCCTTCTGGCGACGCTCGACCCGCAGGCTCCGGCTGCCGAGACACAGGCCATCTCGGCGGCCGACGCCTTCCGCCGCTATCTCGTCGCGGCGCGCGCCGAGCCGCACACTCTGTCGCTGCTGCCGCCCGGGCGCTTCCTCATGCCCGGCGATCTCGAGGGATCGCCGGCGCTGACTTTCGCGCCACTCGATCTCGGCGCGGGCGAGTCTCTGCCCGGCTCGCTCGCGGCCCTGATGGAGAAGCGCTTCGAGGCCTATAAGACATATGTGGCGCTGCCCTTCTTCCGCGATCATTTTGCGAGGCTCGACCGTCAGATCGTGCTCGT
>JBIOEK010000098.1:0-10007 GCA_044445925.1 Hyphomicrobiales bacterium | reverse complement strand
GTCACGCTCGCCGTGATCTTCAATTGGTCGGCGCGGGTGCGACGCGCCGTGCAGCCGCCGCTCGTGACGCTGAACATGATCCCGAAAGTCGCGATGGCGCCCTTGTTCATCGTCTGGCTCGGCTACGGCATCGGACCGAACACCGTCATCACCTTCACGATCTGCTTTTTTCCGATCGTCATCAACACGGCACGCGGGCTGAAGGAGGTCGAGCCGGATCTGATCGATCTCGTTCGTGTCATCCGCGCCTCCCGCTGGCAGATCTTCCGCAAGATCGAGCTACCGAGCGCGCTCCCCTTCGTGTTCTCCGGCATGCGGATCGCCTCGGTGCTCGCGGTCGCCGGCAGCATCGTCGGCGAGTTTATCGGCTCCGAACGCGGGCTCGGCTATCTCATGATGAGCGTGCAGTCGACGCTCGACACTCCGGCCATGTTCATGGCGCTCATCCTCGTGACCCTGATCGGCGTCTTGCTCTATGCTCTCGTCGCGTTCGCCGAGCGGCTGGTCGTTCCCGTCGACGCGAGAGTGTCATGAGCGCTGCCAAGAGCGCCGCGGAGGCCGTCCCCTTCATCCATCTCGATCGGGTGCGCAAATCCTATCCCGCGCCGGGCGGCGAGGTGCTGGCGGTCTCCGACGTATCTTTCGACGTCGAGCTTGGCGAGTTCGTCTCGCTGGTCGGGCCGTCCGGCTGCGGCAAGAGCACGCTTTTGAAGATCCTCTCCGGCCTCATCCGTTACGATGGCGGCGTGGTGCGTATCGGCGAAGAGCGGCGCAGCCTCGATGCCGGCCGCGACATCGGCATGGTGTTCCAGCAGCCGCTCCTCCTGAAATGGCGCACCATCCTCGACAATGTGCTGCTGCCGGCGGAGATTCTCGGCCTTCCTTGGCGCGCGGCGCGCGAGCGGGCCATGCATCTCCTCGAGCTTGTCGGGCTCGCCGGCTTCGAGCAGCGGCGGCCCTATGAGCTTTCGGGCGGCATGCAGCAGCGCGCCGCCATCGCGCGTGCCTTGGTGCATGATCCCAAGCTCGTGCTGATGGACGAGCCCTTCGGCGCCCTCGACGCGCTGACGCGCGAGCGCATGAATGTCGAGCTTCGCCGCATCTGGAAGGAGAGCGCGAAGACCGTCCTGTTCGTCACGCATTCGATCTCGGAGGCGGTCTTCCTCGGCTCGCATGTGATCGTGCTCACGGCGCGACCGGCTCGCATGGCTGCCCGCATCGAGATCGAGCTGCCGGAGCCGCGCACGCTCAAGGTCAAGACGCATGAAGCCTTCGGCGCCTATGCGCGGCGCATCTACGAACTGCTCGGGATGACCTGAACCGATGCAACAGCGGAGACCAAAAATGAGGAAGCTTGTCACGACCACCGCCCTCCTCGGATTGGCGCTCGGATCGTCCGCGGCGCTTGCCAACGACAAGATGGCGCTGACCTTGAACTGGACGATCGGCGCCGACCACGCCCCGATCTACTACGCTCTGTCGCAGGGGCTCTATGCCGCGGCCGGCATCGATCTGACCGTGGAGATCGGCAAGGGCTCGGCCTATGCGGCGCAGCGGGCGGGCGTCGGCGCCTCCCAGGTCGGCATCGTCGACATGCCGACCGCCATGCAGGCCAGGGGCGAAGGCGCCGACCTCGTCGCCGTCATGGTGATCTACCAGACCTCTCCCTACACGATCTACTGGAAGAAGAGCAGCGGCATCAAGACGATCAAGGACCTGCCGGGGCACTCGATCGGCACGCCCGCCGCGGATGCCGCGCGGCTGATGTGGCCGCTGATCGCCAAAACCGCCGGCATCGAGGCCTCCTCCGTGCATTTCGTCAACGTGGCGCCAGACGCCAAGTTCGCGGCGCTGCAGTCCGGCACGATCGACGTGACCACGAATTTCTACAATCTGCACTACGTGGCCGAGCGCATCTTCAAGGACGATCTCGGCTACCTGAGGCTCGCCGATATCGGCTTCAATCCTTACGGAAACGCCTTCTTCGTGAACGGCGCCTACCTCAAGGATCACAAGGAGGCGGTCCGCCATTTCGTCGAGGTGACGCAGAAGGCCTACGGTGCCTGCCTTGCCGCTCCGGAGCCATGCCTCGATGCGGTGGTCAAGTCGGCAAGCCAGGACCCGAAGGACCTCGCCTTGTCATGGAAGCTGACGGCCGAGCTGATGCATTCGGCCAAGCCCATCGCGCTCCTCGGCTATCTCGACCCCGAGCGCATGGCCGCCGACTATCAGACGGTGAAGAGCGCCTTCCCGCTCAAGGAATTCGACGTCAACAGCGTCTATACCGATGAATTCCTGGACAAGACCGTGAGGGCGCAACCCTGAGCGAGGCGGAAAGGGTCGAGCGCCAAGGCCGCGTCCACGCATCGCCAAGACCCGATCGGCTGCAGGCCTCAGGCCATTTTCTGCCGCAGCCGCACGACACCCTCGGGCTGTTCGAGCAGATCCCTGACTGTTCCCAGCAATTGCTCCCGGCTGAACGGCTTCCCCAGCATGAGGGCCTCGCGAAATCCGAGCGGGAGGGCGTCTCGCCCATATCCCGTGACGAATGCGAAGGGAATGTTGTTTCGCGTCATCAAGGCGACGAGCTCGTCGACAGGATGACCGCCGAGATTGGCATCGACGAGGGCGGCGTCGCAATTTCCGTCCGTGACGAGCTGCATCGCCTTCTTGAGCGTTCCGGCGGGACCCGCGACGTCATAGCCTGCCTCCGTCAAGGTCGTTTCGATGTCCATGGACAATAGCACCTCGTCCTCGACGATGAGGATGCGCTTGCCTTTCAAGTCGGACGGCTCGGCCGGCTGTTCGGCGCTCGAGGCCGCGCCCTCTGCCGCGCCGGACGCGACTTGGTCCACCGGGCCGGGCCCGGCCGCTTGGGGAAGCGGGAATTCGAGGCGACAGCTCATGCCATCCTCTCCATAATGGAAATTCGCCTCGCCGTCGCAGGCCTGAAGCGTCTGCTCGATGAGGGTGGTGCCTAAGCCGCGCTTGGCCGGGCCGTCGGCCTTCGGGCCACCGCTTTCCTTCCACTCCAGAATGAAGTCTCGCCCGCCATTCGAGCGAAGCTCCCAGCTCACCGCAAGTCGTCCATCCTGACCCGAGAGCGCTCCATGCTTTCGCGCATTGGTTCCAAGCTCGTGGACGACGAGGACGAGATGCATCGCCGTTTGCGGATCGAGCGTGAGCACCGGCCCAGAATAGGAGATGCGGTGATCGTCATTGGGCCCCAGCATGACTTGGTCGCGCACCAGCACCCTCACATCGGCGCCCTGCCATTTGCCCAGCGTCAGGAGGGTATGGGCCCGCGCCAAGACCTGGATGCGGCCGCTGAAGCCGGCAACGAATTCGTCGGGGCTCTTGGCGCGAAGCAAGGACTGGCTGGCGATCGCCTGTACGGTCGCCAGCGTGTTCTTGACGCGGTGATTGAGCTCTTCGATCAAGAGGCGCTGCAAGTTCTCGGCCTGCTTGCGCTGCGTGATGTCGCGAGCCACCTTCGATGCCCCGACCACCCTCCCCGCTCTGTCGCGCAGCGGCGAGACGGAAAGGGAGACGTCGACGCGGCGCCCGTCCTTGGCGACGCGCATCGTCTCGTAGTGTTGAATACGCTCGCCTTGCCTCAGGCGCGCCAGAACCTCGCTTTCCTCCCCATGCAGCTCGACCGGGACGATCCGGGTGATCGGCTGGCCGAGCATCTCGTTCGCCTCATAGCCGAATATGTGCGTCGCGCCGGCATTCCACGAGGTCACCTTGCCGTCGAGGGTCTTGCTGACGATCGCGTCATCCGAGCATTCGACGATCGCCCCGAGCTTCGCCGATTCGATATCGGCCTCGCGCCGCGCCGTGATGTCCATCAACAGGTTGATGGCGCCCGTGAGCTTGCCGGACGCATCGCGCAACGGCGTCGGGAAGGGCAGGAAATGCACGCGCGTCCCGTCGGGCCTCTCGGCGATGGCCTCCGCGCCGCGGATCGGCCGGCCTTCCCTCAAGGTCACCGCCATCGGGCACTGATCATGCGCCAAAGGGCTGCCGTCGGGCCAGAAAAGGCGCCAGGACCCGCACCATTGGTCGCTTCCGACAAGCGGGCGTCGGCCCCAGAGATCGGCGGCGGCGCCGTTGTAATAGGTGATGTGTCCTTCGGCGTCGGTCGTGTAGATGGCGACCGGCAAGGCTTCGAGCAGCTCAGAGCCAGCGGTCATCGACATCTCCTTTCCGGCGCAGCTAGAACGCTCGACCCCGGCGGAGGTTCCATGGAAGCACCAAGAGGGGCGCTTATGTCACCGGCAGGCCGAGCTCGGAGAGGTTCGCTCCCACGGCGAGCTCGGTCGCGCCCGCCTGCATTTCGGTGCGCAGATCGCGTCCGTGCGCGAAATCCGCAAGATCCTGGTTGAGCCGCTATCCTGCCAGCGAGGCGACATCGCCATCGTGGCGGTCATCCGCCAGGCACACCCTGTCCCGGCCGCCGGCCTTGGCCGCGTAGAGCGCCCCATCCGCCATATTCACCAGATCCTCTGGTCGCTTCGTTGCGAAGCCCGGCGTCAGCCAGGCAACGCCGAGGCTGATGCTGACGATTTTGTCGAAGTTGGCGTCGTGCCGGATACCAAGCGCGCGAACCGCCTCGCGCATGCGCCCGGCAATGACGCCTGCGCCCGCGGCCTGAATATTCGGCAGGATGACGGCGAGCTCCTCTCCGCCATAGCGGGCCAGGAGATCCCCCGGCCGCAGCAGCGTCTCCTTGACGGCCGTCGCAACGGCCCGGAGGCAGGCATCTCCGGCCGGATGGCCGTAAATGTCATTGAACCGCTTGAAGCGATCGACATCGATCATGATGAGGCTCAGCGCCGTGCCGTCTCGTTTGCAGCGGCGAAACTCGACGTCGAGCACCTCGTCGAACTCGCGCCGGTTGGCGAGCCCGGTCAGCCCGTCCTGCCTCGCCAGCACCTGAAGCTGCCGGTTGACCGTTTCGAGCTGGCCTTCCGCCTCTTTTCGGCGCGAGATGTCGCGGATGGATACGATGAAGCCTTCATTCGCCGGCAGCCTTCGCCGATTCTCCTCGACCCAGAGGTAGGACCCGTCCTGGCGCAGCGCCCGGTAGGTCGCCTGCGTGACCTCGTTCGCCTTCCCCTGCGCCTTGACGAGGGTTTCGATCCAATGCCCGCGATCCGCCGGATGCACGATATCGCCGGCGTGACGGCCGGTCAGGCTCTCCGGCTCGCGCCCCAGCACATCGCGGCTTGCGGGAGACACATAGGCATATCTCAAATCGGGGCCGAGCCGCGCGACGACATCGGTCGTGTTGTCCGCGAGCAGTCGCAGCAGCCTCTCTCTTTCCTTCAATTCCTGCTCTGCGAGGTTGCGCGCCGTGACGTCCGTATAGGTGCGCACCAGCCCCCCGCCCGCAAAGGGAACGCTGCGGACCTCGAGAATCGTTCCATTCGGACGCCTGCGCTCATAGAGGTCTTCGGCTTGACGCGGTGCAATACGGTCCCGAACCTCGGCGCCTAGGGCGTCGTACTCCCCCCGCCCCTCCAGATAGGCGATCACATCGGCAACGCTCGGCCGCGACGACATGAACTCGATGGACAAGTCGAGAAGCTCGAGGGCGCGACGACTATAGATCGGCAAATGGCCCGTCTCGTCGACCACCACGAGCCCTTGATCCATATTGTCGAGGGTCGCCTGCAGCATGGCGGATTGTCGGTGGAGCGCGCGCGTGCGGCGCGCCAGAAGCGCTCCCAGAACCAGGATGATCGCCATGAGCCCGCCCGCGCGGATGAGCTCGGATCTGGCTCGTGCCCACCAAGGAGCGAGAATCTCATCCGTCGCCTCCGCAACGGCGACGACCAACGGGTAGGCATCGACGCGCCGGTAGCTGTTCATGCGCATCACACCGTCCGTCGATGACTTCAGCTCGGCGCTGCCGGCCGGGCCCTTTTGCAGGTGATCATGGAAGATCACGCCGGCCAAAATGCTTTTCCCGATATTCGATTCCACGAAGGGACGCCGCACCAGCAGCGTTCCGTCGGCCAAGACCAAGAGGATCGCACCGTCATCGCCGATCTCGAATGTGTCGTAGAGCTTCTGGAAATAGTCGATGCGGACCGTGGCCAGGGCCACTCCGGCAAAGCTGCCATCCGCATGATCGATGCGGCGCGAGACCGGAATGATCCATCCGGCTCTGGCCTTGCCGAGGACGGGCTTGCCAAGGTGCAGGCCGCGATCGGAATTGGCCCGGTGATATTGGAAATAGTCCCTGTCCGCGAAGCTGAGGGGCCGGGTGGTCGGCAAGGAGCCGACGATCAATACGCCCTGCTCGTCCAGGAAAGCCAACCCCTTCAGCTGAGGCAGCAGGGTCACCTGCGCTTGAAACAGGCGGCGCAGGCGTTCGAGGCCCGCCTCATCCTTGGCATCCGTCTCCAGGTGCTCGACCATGCCGCTGAGAACGCCATCGACCGTCCTGATCGTGTCTTGCGCGTGCTGGGCGAGCGAGCGGGCGAGGTTTGCCGTATCCCTGCGACTGTCTTCGAGCGCCTCGAAGCGTCCTTCCCGGATGCGGAATGTCTCATGTCCGATGAGAATCAGGCAGAAGATGCCGACGAAGGCGATGATGCTTGCTTGCGGCGAAACCAGGCTTTGGAGCTTCCGCCAAGGACGGAATCTCCAAGATCGTTCAGAATTCGACATGCCCGCATTTCTCCTACCCTGGGAATGCCAGAGCCGGATTAATGAAGGCTGCGTGGAAGATGTCCTTGGTAATTTATTCGATTGTTCTGCTGAATGAATTGTGAGCCGACGCCAAAGATCGCGCCAAAGATCGCCCCTTGGCTCAGCCGATCGCCGACCCGATCAGCCGCACGGCGCCCCAGGCGAGCAGCGCCAGCCAGAGAATGGTCAGCAGGCCGGCAAAGCAGAGCATGGCCTTGCGCATGAAGTCCAGCTGCGCGGCGGCTCGAGGCTCGCAAGGGGCAGGCTCGTCGACGGCCGCACGGGCCTCAACGTCCCATTTCGCTACATTCCGGCGCCCTTCGATCGTCCGGTCCGGTTCCAGATCGATGGTATCGGCTCGTTCCTGGCTCATCCGGCGCTCCAATGCAGCTTGCGGCACGAAGCTGCATCATCCATGCCAGTTCGGTTCTGCCTGGAGGCGACGAGTCGGGAGGGTTCGGATCGCCGTAAGCTGGCGAGGCCGTCGGCTGGCGAGGCGCCTTTGCCTCGAGCGTCCTCGTCAGGCTTTGGCGTAGCGCTTCGCCAGGCCTTTGATGTAGACGTCATAGGCGTCGGCGACGCCCTTGTCCTTGATCAGGATGGTGTTCTCGGCATTGCCGCGCGCATGGTTCGAGAAGTTGAAGCTGCCCGTCACCACGACATCGTCGGCGACGATCAGCTTGTCATGCATGAAATTATGCGGCGTGCCGGGCGCGTAGGGGATCGAATCCTTGCGGGCGAGATGGGAAGCGACCTTCTTCCAGGTATTGGCCTTGTCGGCGCCGATGCCGGCCTGTGCCCATTGCTGCAGCACCGTGTCCATTTGCGGTCCGTCATAGAGGCCCGCGATCGCCACGCCCCTGTCGATCGCTTCCGACACGGCGGCGCCGATCGGGCCCGACGACATCACCATGGCGGCGATGGTGAGCCGCGTCTTGGCGATCTCGATCGCGTTGACGACATCGCGCACGATGGTCGCGCTCTCGCCCGGCGTGAAGGCGACCGTCACCGGCACGCCCGCGACATGCACCGTGCCGGTATCGTGGTAGCCGGTCGATTCGGTGATCTTGCCGCGCGACCAGAGCTGCATGAAATCGGTCGAGTAGAAGGCGGCGAGCTCCTGGGAACGCAGGACGACGAAGTTATTCTCCTGCAATCCCCAGGCGTCATTGGTGAAGTTGGTCGAGCCCATGAGCAGGGCGGCCTCGGCGGCGAGGCCGTCGCGGATGACGTATTTGTTGTGCATGAGGGCCTTGAAGCCCTTGATCGGCTTGATCTCGGCAAAGTCCGCGAGGCGCTCCAGAAAGCCGTGCTGGTCGGGGGGCTTGCCGACGCCGCCATGCGTCGCCACCGTCGCGTCTCCGCCGGGCACGGGCGCCCCCTCCGAGGTCGTCGGGTCATGCGCGATGCGGATGGCGACGCCGGCCGAGGCCGCGGCCTTGAGCTCGGCGGCGATGCTGTCTGCCGCCGCTCCGTCGAGGCGAAAATCGTAGATCGCGAGATCGAGCGAGACATGTGCCCCCTTGATGAAGGCGGCCACATAGTCGGTGACCGCCCCGATCTGGGCGTCGCGCAAAGGGTCGGGTGTGCCGGGCTTGCCGATCTGCTCGAGGAAGGTCACTTCGATCGCGCCATTGGCAAAGGAGGATGTGGGCAATTCGGGCGTCCTTATCTGGCGGCTTGGCATTTGGCGCATTCGCCTTCGATCTCGAAGACGCGGCTCTTGGGCTTGAATCCCGTCTCTGCGATGGTCTCGCTCAAATCATGCCCGAAGGTCTCGGAGGGAATCTCGTCCACCGTTCCGCAATTGGCGCAGACCAGGAAGACCGGCGTTTCGTCGTGATGGGGGGCATGGTCGCAGGGCGTATAGGCGTTGCGGGTCACGATGCGGTGGATGAGCTTCGCCTCGAGCAGAAATTCGAGAGCCCGATACACGGTGACCGGGGCGACGCGCTTCTCGTCGCGAACGAGGTCGGCAAGGTCATAGGCGGTCAGCGGCTCGTTGCTCAGCGAGAGTTCCCGAAGCACGCGCTGGCGCATCGGTGTGAAGCGCAGGTTCTTGTCGCGGCAGAGCCGTTCGGCGCGGGCGAGTAGCGCGGTCGCGGCTTTCTTCGATCCGCTCGCATGTCTGTGGAGGTGGGCGTTCATGGATCGGTCTCGACACTCCTGGCGCCCCCGCCGGGCGCCTCCCGACATGTGGTGATAGCCCGTCTCGATGGGGAGGGCCAGGGACGCCGTCAGGCCGCCGCCGCTATGAAGCGGCGCGGATCGGCCTTGGAGGCACGCCCGGCCTGCAGCGCCTCGCACAGATCGGCGATCGATGCGAGATTATGGATGGGGCGGAACTCGTCGACATGCGGCAGCATGGCGCGAATTCCGGCGGCGCGCGCCTCGAAGCTCTGGTAGCGCAGGAGCGGGTTGAGCCAGACGAGGCGCCTGCAGGAGCGGCGCAGCCTGTCCATCTCGAAGGCGAGGTCGTGATCGACGGTGCGCTCGAGCCCATCCGAGAACAGCAGCACGACCGGGCCTCCCGAGAGTGCCCTTCTCGACCAGTTGCGGTTGAATTCATGCAGCGCGTCGGCGATGCGCGTGCCGCCCGCCCAATCCTTGACGACGACGCCGCAGCGCGCCAGCGCCTCGTCGGGGTCGCGGGCGCGCAGCTGGCGGGTCACGTTGGTGAGCCGCGTCGCGAACAGGAAGACCTGCACGCGTCCCCTCGCCTCCATCAGCGCATGCAGGAAATGCAGGAAGATGCGCGTGTAGTCGTCCATCGAGCCCGAGATGTCGCAGAGCGCCACGATGGGAGGATGGCGCAGGCGCCGGCTGCGCCTCGCAAGCTCGATGGCGGCGCCCCCTGAGCGCAGCGAGCGCCGGAAGCTGGCGCGGGGATCGATGCGCTGGCCGCGCGGATCGGCGATGAAGCGGCGCGTCATGACCGCATCGTCCGGCATCACCAGGCGGGCGATGCGCCGCTGCGCCTGTGCGATCTCGGCGGCCGTCATCTGCGCGAAATCCTTCGTCTGCAGGAGTTCAGTGGACGAGGCCAGGAACTCCGCCGAAATCTCGGTCTCGCGCGTCTTGGGCTGCTCGCGCTCGACCTTGGGTTGCAGCGCCTCGTTGACGCGCAAGGCGCCCGCCTCCTGCTTGCCCTTGTCGGCGGCAAGCGAGGGGGCGATCGGGCTCATGGCGGCGATCATTTTCTCCAGGAGGCCGCGCCGCCTGAAGAAGATGTGGAAGGCCTGGTCGAAGAGCGGGCTCTGCTCGTGGCGCGTCACGAACACGGCATGCAAGGTCCAGTAGAAATC
>JBIOEK010000097.1:0-10057 GCA_044445925.1 Hyphomicrobiales bacterium | reverse complement strand
GGGCTTCGTGGTGAGAGTATGGGCATTCTGTTCCGGGTCTCCCTTATCCGTGCCGAACTCATAATAATTGTTGTAGCCCGTGACGTATTCGCGCGCGGTGGGGGTATCGGTCGTGGAGATCGGGCTTTTCGCGGCCTCGAGCGTATTGGCCAGCCCCATTCGCGGAGAGAGGGCCATCAGCGACGAAGCCGCCCCTGCCGCCATGAGCTGCCGGCGGTTTACATAGACCGCCTTCGGGGTGATCTCCGATGGGCGAATATCCTGGTCTCGGCCGATGATCATTGGTTCCTCCTCGCCAGCCGCGATATCAGCGAGTTATGCCATGAATTGCGGCGCAGTGCGTCACGATCGCGTGACGGCCCGGCCAAGCTCGCGCCGTGGCGAGGAGAATCTCCGCTTACCCCAATTCCTCGTTCCAGGTGCGCCCGTCGCGCTCGACGAGGGCGATGGCGGAAGCCGGTCCCCAGGTCCCTGCTATGTAGGGCCGTGGCGGCTCGGGCGAGTGGCTCCAGGCCTCGAGAATGGGGTCGATCCAGCGCCAAGCGGCTTCGACCTCGTCGCGGCGCATGAACAGAGATTGGTTGCCTCTGATCACATCCATGACCAGGCGCTCATACGCCTCGGGCACATGCCCGGTGAAGGTCTTAGCGAAGCTCATATCCAGCGGCACATGTTGCAGCCGCATGCCGCCGGGCCCCGGCTCCTTGATCATCAGCCATAGCTTGATGCCCTCGTCCGGCTGCAGGCGAATGACCAGACGGTTCGCCGGGATCGTGTTCGTCCCGTCATCGAAGATCGCATGGGGCACGGGGCGGAAGGCCACCTCGATATCGGAGACACGTTGCGGCAGGCGCTTGCCGGTGCGCAAATAGAAGGGCACGCCGGCAAAGCGCCAGTTGGCGACGCCCGCTTTGATGGCGACGAAGGTCTCGGTATTGGACGACTTCTTGCCGATCTCCTCGAGATAGCCCGGCACCGCCTCGCCGTTCGAGGCGCCGGCCCGGTATTGCCCGCGCACGGTGAGCATGGCGGCATTGGCATTGGTGATGGGCATGAGCGCCTTCAGCACCTTCAGCTTCTCGTCGCGCAAGGCGTTGGCGTCGAAGGCGGAAGGGGGCTCCATAGCGACCAGGCACAGGAGCTGAAGCATGTGGTTCTGCACCATGTCGCGCAGCGCGCCGGAGCCCTCGTAGTAATCGCCGCGCTTCCCCACGCCGATCGTTTCGGCGACGGTGATCTGCACATGGTCGATGTGAGCCGAGTTCCACACCGGCTCGAACAGCGCATTGGCGAAGCGCAGCGCCATCAGGTTCTGCACCGTTTCCTTGCCGAGATAATGGTCGATGCGAAAGATCTGCGGCTCGTTGAATACCGCCCCGATCGCGTCGTTGATGGTGGCCGCGGAAATACCGTCATGGCCGATCGGCTTCTCGACGATGATGCGGGACTTCTCGGTCACGAGTTCGTGCTTGGCGAGGGTTCCGGCGATGGGGCCGAAGAGCTCGGGGCTCGTCGCCAGATAGAAGGCGCGCACGCGCTCGGCGCCCGCGGCGAGCTTTTGCGCAAGCATTTCCCAACCCTTCTCGCCGGTCACGTCGACGGACACATATTCGAGGCGTTGCAGAAACCGCCCACGAGCGGGCGAGCAAGCGACCTCCTTGCCGACGAATTGCTCCAGCGATTTCGTGACGCTCGAGCGGAACTCGTCCTCGCTCATCTCGCGGCGAGCGGTGCCGATAATGCGGGTTGGCTCGGAGAACTGGCCGTCGGCGTCACGTTGGAACAGAGCCGGGAACAACTTGCGGTGGGCAAGATCGCCCGTCCCGCCGAAAACGACGAGGTCGAAGGGCTCGACGCTGATGATTCGCGCAACCATGTCCACTCCTTTGCCTGCGGCGCGGCGAGCTTTCAAGCATTCAAGATATGTGCCCGTGATAATGCACGGTCCGGGCGTTCGGAGTATGACGGCAGCCAAAAGCGGAGCCATGCATGACGGATATCGCCCTCGAGGCGCCAAGACGGGAGGCCCGCGTCATCGGCGCGATCGGCGCGGCCCATTGCGCGAGCCATTTCTTTCAGCTCGTGCTGCCGCCGCTCTTTCCGTTGATGAAAGGCGCTTTCGGCGTCGAATTCACGGCGCTCGGCTTCATGATGACCGTCTTCTTCTTCGTGTCCGCCTTCGGACAGGTGGTGGCGGGGTTCCTCGTCGATCGCTTCGGCGCCCAGCGCATCCTGCCGGCCGGGATCGCCTGCCTCGGCTGCGCCATGCTGGGCATCGGTTTCGCGCAAAGCTACTGGATGCTGTTGCCCTTCGCCGCGCTCGGCGGTCTCGGAAATGCGGTGTTTCATCCCGCAGATTATTCCGTCCTGACCGCGCGCGTCACCCCGTCGCGGCTGGCGCGCGCCTACTCGGTGCACACGGTGAGCGGCACCATCGGTTGGGCAATCGCTCCGGTCACCATGTGGGCGCTGTCGGAATGGCTCGGCTGGCGCGGCGCGCTGATGGCCGTCGGCATGCTCGGGCTGATCCTAGCGGCCTTCATCGCCGGGGAGCATGCCGAGCTCGCGACGGGCCGGCACGCCCATCCCGCCGTGAAGCGGGGCGCCGGCATCGACATCATGACGCTGTTCAGCCTGCCGATCCTGATCGCCTTCCTCTACTTCACATTGCTCGCCATGGCCGGCGGCGCGACACAGAACTTCCTCCCCACCATGCTGCCGCAGGTGCAAGACGTGACGCTTGCCATCGCCACCACCATCACCACCGCCTATCTGGCGGCCAGCGCCTTCGGCTCCTTCGCCGGCGGCTATGTGGCGGACATGACGAAGGACCATGACCGCGTCATCGGCGTGGGCCTCTTGGCGGCAGCGCTGCTCGCGCTCCTCATCGGATTTGCTCCGATGCCGGCGATCCTCCTATTCGGCGCCGCGATGGCAATGGGCTTCCTGTCCGGCCTCACCATGCCCTCGCGAGACATGCTGGTGCGCGCCGCGACCCCGCCGGGAGCCACGGGAAAAGTGTTCGGTTTCGTCTATTCCGGCCTCGATCTCGGCTCGCTCGTCGCGCCGCCGGTGGTGGGCGCGCTGATCGACCACGGTCGCACGCCTGACGTCTTCATCTTCATCGCGACGGCGCTCGCGGCGACCGTCGGCGCAGCAATTGCCGTGAAGCATAACCGGAGCGTGGATTAGGATTTTCAGCGTGATCTTTTCGGAACCCCGGTTTTCGCTTTTCCGGATCATGCGCTAGCGGCAGCCAATTTGTTCGCCATCACGACGAAGGCCGCGACCGGCGCCTCCTCGGCACGGCTGGTCGGCTCGAGGCCAGCTGCCTCGAGCAGCGGCAGAGGGTCTACGCCCAGCGTCCTGAGGCTCTGGCGCAGCATCTTGCGCCGCTGGCCGAAAGCCGCCGCGGTGACGCGCTCGAGCAAGCGGGGATCGCAGGCGAGCGGCTCGGCGCGTGGAACGAGGCGCACCAGGGACGACGTCACCTTGGGGGGCGGGGTGAAAGCCGCCGCCGGTACGTCGAAGACGAGGCTTGCTTCACTGCGCCATCCGGCGAGCACCGCGAGCCGGCCATAGGCCGCACGTTCTTGCGGCGTGGCCACGATGCGCAGCGCCACCTCGCGTTGCACCATGACCGCAAGCGCCTCCCACCAGGGCGGCCAGGGCTGCGATTTCAACCAGCCGATGATGAGCGGGGTCGCGACATGGTAAGGTAGATTGGCGATCACCCGGGCCTTGCCGCCGGCCGCCAATGCGGCAAGATCGAGCACCAGCGCATCGCCATGGACGACGCTCAACCGTCCTTCGGCACGCTTCGCGATCTCCTCGAGCGCCGGGAGGAAGCGGCGATCCGCCTCGACGGCGACGACGCGCGCGGCCCCCTCTCCCAGCAAGGCCCGGGTCAGGCCGCCCGGTCCCGGCCCAACCTCGATGACAGTGATGCCCGAGAGCGAACCGGTCGAGCGCGCGATCTTGCGCGTCAAGTTCAGATCGAACAGGTAATTCTGGCCGAGCGACTTGCGGGCCTCGAGCCCATGGGCGCGGACCACCTCGCGCAAGGGCGGCAGGGCGTCGAGCCCTATCATCTGTCCGCGGCCGCGCGCTCCGCCCGCGTCAGCCTGAAGGCGAGCTCGAGCGCGGCGATGAAGCTGTCCGGCCTGGCCACCCCCTTGCCAGCGATGTCCAAGGCCGTCCCGTGGTCGGGCGAGGTTCGCACGAAGGGGAGGCCGAGCGTGACGTTGACGGCCTCGTCGAAGGCGATCGTCTTGATCGGCACGAGTGCCTGATCATGGTACATGGCAAGCACGACGTCGTAGCTCGAGCGCGCCCGAGCGTGGAATAGGGTATCGGCCGGATAGGGTCCGCTCGCCGCAATGCCCTCTTCCCGCAGACGTTTGATCGCGGGCGCGATGATCGAGCATTCCTCAGTGCCGAGCGTGGCGTTCTCGCCCGCATGCGGATTGAGCCCGGCTACGGCGAGGCGGGGCGACACGACCCCGAAGCGCTCGGCGAGATCGCGGGCGACGATCCGTCCCGTCTCGACGATGAGATCGCTCGTCAGCCGGCGCGGCACCTCGACGAGCGGGATATGGACCGTCACCGGAACGACCGCGAGCTCGCGCGACCAGAGCAGCATGACGGGCATGGCCGGCCGGCCCCACAGCTCGGTCGCCAGCGCCCCGAGGAAATCGGTGTGCCCCACATAGGGAAAGCCGCTCTTCTGCAATATGTGCTTGGCGATGGGGCTCGTCACCACGCCTGCGCAATTGCCCTGCCGCACCAGCCGCACCGCCTGCGCGATCGAGGCGATCACGGCCGGCGCGTTCTCGGCATCGGGCACGCCCGGCTCGGCGGCGATGGCATATCCAACATCGACGACCGGCAAGGCGCGCGGGAAGATCGCCGCGGCCTCCTGCACGGCACAGCCGCGGACGGGCACGTCCAGGGCGAGGCGCCGCGCCAGCATTGCGAGAAGCTTCGCATCGCCTATCACGGCAAAAGCCGGCAGATCGCCTCGCTCCTTTGCACTCCGCCAAGCCCTCAAGATCAGCTCTGGCCCTATCCCCGCGGGATCTCCGAGGGTGACGGCGAGGGGCAGCGGACGATGCTGCATCACCCGCCCTGTCACCTGCCGTTGGCGTTGAGGCCGTCGACCGAGTTGTAGATCGAGGTCACGTCGGAGGAGTAGCTGAAGGCACCGAGGGTGCGCAGCTCGAGGGTGAACATCACGGTCTCGTCATGCACACGGTAGCCGTAGCTCGAGGTCGCATAACCGGTAACGAACTGGCCTTTGAAGGTGCAGCAATCATTCTTGTACTGCAGCAGCAAGGAGGTCGAAGCGGGCTGGAACAGCGCGTGCGAGTAGTGCAGGGGAACCGTCGGATCGCTCGAAACCTGCGTCGGGATGAGATGGTTCGCCAGATCGAAAGTGACGCCCGAGCTTACGGTCCAATCGCCCCAGACATTCATGCTGGCGCCCAGATTCAGCGCGTCGCGTCGGTAGAACAGCCCAAGATCGGGTTGAGCCGCGATATGCGCATAGCTGCCAGTGAATGTGAGGCTCCGCAGTTCTTTGTTGTCTTTGAACCAGTCGAAGGCTTGGAACGGTACCAAGCTGCTCGTGACCTCGAGGCGATTGGCCGCCAGATCCTTCTCGTCGAAACGCCCGCGCACCGTGGTGGTGAACCAGCCAAATGGCTGCACTTGCACGCGGCCGACGAAGTCGGACCGTTTGGTGCTCAAGCCCGAGTCGAGGCCGACATTCGCCAAATCACCCTTGGAGAAGGAGTTGTAGCCGGCGAGCTGGTAGGAGTCGCCGGCCAGCATGTTGATGAAGGCGCCGCTCTTGGTGGTGAAGGTATATTGCAAGCCGGCACTGGCGCGCGTGCCCCCCTCCATCCGGTCATAGCCCGAAAACTTGTCCCATTGGAACAATGTGGTGTCGTCGAAAACGAGGCTCTGAGCGTCCTCGTTGGGCAAATGCCCGATACGCGATTCGTTCGGCCTCGCGACGATTTCCGCGACCGGCTCGATCACGCTCGTTCCCCAATCGCTCGCGGCAACGAATGGGAAGCGGTATTCGAGACCGATGGCCGGCATGGCCCGCACGCCGAAATCCTGGTTCGGGCTCATGAAGTTGGCGATCTGGGCATTATTGAAACCGCTCGTCTCGAGGCTGGTGAACGAGGCCTGGCCTTTGAGATAAGCGAAGGGCGTCCACACCTCGCCGTAGTCGTCGATCATCCGCCGCCGCCAGGACAGATCGACCGAAGCGCGCGCATAGTCTCCGGGGATGCCGCGCACCAGGCAGGTCGATTTCGAATAGATGGCGCAGGCGTCATAGACATTGCCATAGCCGCTGCCGGGCGCGTTGGCCCCGTTGATCAGGAAGGTGTTGAGGTAATTCGGGCTCAGCGGATTGCCGCGGAATTTGGTGTCGACGAAGTCGCCTGCCTGGCGATTGATGTTCTCCATATTGGCGTTGAGGGTGAATTCCCCGCCGAGGAAGCTCGGTCCATTGAATCGCCGGTCATAATCCAGCACTGGAGCTGCGACCGGTATCTGCTTTTGAAAGTCATAGCCGCTCAGCGACTCGAAATAGAAGCCGCGCAGATCGAACCAGCTGCGTTCGCCCTTCCCCGTGAGGTAGACGGTGGAATTGGCCTCTCTCACGCTCGCGAAATCGTAAAAGGTGATGTTCGGGCTGCGAATCTTGTAGTCATGGAAGAAGAACTTGTCTGTAGCCCCGGCCACGTCCCAGCCATATTTCCAGTTCTCGTTGATGAAGAACTTGCCCGAGCTCTCGATCGATCCGCGGAACTTCTTGTTGTTCGCGCCATAGGGGGGAGCCGCAAAGGCTTTGGGATCGGTCTGATCGATCCCCGATACCCGGATCGAATAGGTGCCGTTGCTCAGCCGCTGGCGCCATTCGAGATCCCCGAGAACCCCCTGCTGGGAGAGGAAATTCGGCGTGATGGTGACGTCGTAATCGGGCGCAAGGGCCCAAAAGAACGGAACGCCTATCCCGTAGCCGACATTACTGCGCCGAAGAAATGCGGGGCGAGGAAGCCCGTGGCGCGCCTTACGCTCGGGTCGGGCGCGGAAAAATAGGGCATGTAGAAGACCGGCCAACCGTAGAGCTCGAGCCAAGCGTCCTCGTAATAGACCTTGTGCTCGATGTGATTGTCGATGATGCGCTTGGCGCGCACCTGCCAAAGCGGCGGCTTGGTGGGGTCGTCCTTGCAGGGCTCGCAAGCCGTGTAGGTGCCGTTCTCGATCGTCGTCGTTTCCCCCTCGACGCGCTCGGCACGCGGGCCGGCGAAGCGGGTCCTGTAGGCGGGGTTCCCGGATGCCGCAGGCGTTTCCTTGGATACGACGAGAAGCGAGTTGATGAAGGCGTTCTTGAAATCGTCGGTCAGCTCGAGGGTCGTCCCGTAAAAGACGTTGCCTTGCTCATCGGTGAACTTGGCATTGCCCTCGGCCAGCACCTGCTTCTTTTGGCGATAATAGGTGACTTTGTCGGCTTCCAGGACCCGGCCCTGGTAATAGACCTTGGCGTCGCCGACGGCGGAGACCGTGTCCTTGTCCTTGTCGTAGACCATCTCCTTGGCCTCGACCAGCATATCCGATTGGCCGCTAGCTTGCTTGGCGGCCATTTTTTGCTGATCGTGCTCGGCCTTGGTCTGGGCTTGGACGGCGCCCGACAAGGCGCAGCAAAACATTGCCGCGACGAGGATCCCCGCGAGCCGCGTGAGCGGCAGGCGGCCCCGGCGAGCATGCACAGCACCAACCCTCGGTCCGATCCGGCTTGCGCCGATGCGGATCGACATTACCCGTCCTCCTGGTGCAGCAAGCTGAGAACGCCAAGAAGCGTCCCCACGGTTGCCGGCAGCCACGCCGCTACGCCGGGCCCCACTATTCCCGCGGCACCTAAATTCTCGACCAATTCGCTCGCAACGTAAAGCACGAAGCCTGCCATCACGCCAGCGAGGACCATGGGCGCCACGCCACCAAAGCGGAAAAACCTTAAGGAAACCGATGCGGCGACGAGGACCATGGCCAGGAACATGACGGGTTGGGCAACGAGCTTCTGGTATCGCAGGCGGTAGCGAGTCGCATCAAGCCCTGCGAGCTCGGATTGGGCGACAATCACTGGTAGTTGCCAAAAAGGCACATTTTCCGGGGGCAGAAATGTCTGCTGAAGCTGATCGCGCGTGAGGTTCGTGGCGACCACATAGCTGCCGTGCGATTCCGGCTCGACCCCCGGAATTACGAGCCGCGCATCGCGCAACAGCCAAAAGCCGTCGCGCAGGCTCGCTTCCTCGGCATCGACCCGCTGTTCGAAGAGGCCATCCCGATCGAACTCGAAAACCGTCACGCCCTTGAGTATCTCGCCCCCATCGGCTGCGAATTTCACCCTGATGATGGCTTGCCCGTCGATGGAACGCTGCCTGAGCCACAATATGCTTTTCGCGGCACTCTTCGTGCCGCGCCCGACGAGCTTCGACTCCATCGCGTCGGCGCGCTGCTTCAACCGCGCCGATAAAGGGTCGTAGAGCATGGTCGCGGCAAGGCCGCCGATCAGGGCCACGAGGATCGCCGGAAAGGCGAATTGCCACACCGACACGCCGGCGGCGCGCGTCACCACGAGCTCGAGCTTGCGCGACAAGGCGAGAAAGGCGCCCATGGAGCCGAACATGACGGCGAAGGGCATGACCTGCTCGGCGACGACCGGCGTCCGGTAGAACGAAAGAACGGCCAAGAGAGCCACTGTCGCGCCTGGCGTGTCGCCGGCACGCCGCAGGAACTCGACGAAATCGATCAGGTAGATCAGGCCGAACACGGTCAGGAAGACGCCGAGGATCCAATGCGTGAAGCGCAGCGAGAAGTAGCGCCCGAGTGTCCAGCCGATGCCGATCATGATGCCGGGGCAGCCTTCAAGGGGTCGCGGGGACGTCCGATCTGGCTCGCGATCAAGCTCGTGAGCCAGCCGAGCCGAAAAGCCACGATGGCGGCTGCAAAGGTGACGCCGAGCGGCACCAGATAAGCGAGCGGCACCGCCCAGGGGCTGCGCACGATCAGACTCGATATGCCGAATATGACGATTCTCAGCGCCACGATGGCAATGATGGCGGCGGCCATCGCCTTGCCACGCCCTTGCCGCGTGGTGCGTGCGCTGCCGAGCGCCGCAAAGGCGATCATCATGCAGGCGAAGGGAAAGAGCGGCGCGGAGAAGCGGTCATGCAGCTCGGCCCGGAAGCGCCCTGCGGTGAGCTGAGCGAAGGCGTCGTTCGAATCGACGTTGAAGAGATCGGCGGTCGAGCGCTCACGGGCCTTGTAGATCGTCTGCTCGGCATCTTGGGCGAGCTGCGACAGGTCAAGCGCATAGCGATCGAAGGTGACCATGGCGGGGTCCTTGCCCGCACCTTGGCCGCGCTGCACATAGCCTTTCTCGAGGACCAGGAAGCTCGCCGTGTCCATCGACACGGTGTGACCCCGCTCGGCAAGATACACGCTCGGCTTGTCCGGGTCGCGCGAATCCTCCATGAACACCCCCTCGAGCGCCTCGCCTTTCCGCTCGCGGAAATGGAAGGTGATCCCCGAATCGAGAACCGTGAAGCGCCCCTCCTGCGCCACCTTGGTGATGACATCGGCACGGACATGGCTGATCAGATCCCGCAACGCCCGGAAGCTTTCCGGGATCACCGAAATCGAGAGCCAGGCGCAGAACGCCGCCACCAGCAAGGCCAGAACCACAAACGGCATCGCCAATCGGACGGGCGCTATTCCCGACGCGCTCATGACGATCAGCTCGCTATCGCCGTTGAGCTTGTTGAGCGTCGAGAGCGTCGCAGCGAATAGCGCCACCGGCGCGACGATCGCGATCAGAGTCGGCAGCGAGAGGATGTTGAAGGTGAGAAAGACCAGGATCGACTGCCCCTGCCCGGTAATCAGGTCGAGCTCGCGGAGCGCCTGCGTGACCCAGATGACCGCGGCCAGTGCGAGACATACCGCCAGGAACGCGACGCATACCGTTTTGAATATGTAGCGC